>NZ_JAALEE010000463.1:0-691 GCF_014145265.1 Dietzia sp. CW19
TGAACAGGTCCACCAGGATCCCGATGTCCACCCCGTACGCACCGGCGAAGGGGATCGACTCGAGAGCCTGTCGCGTCCCGGCGTACTCGCCGGCCAGCGGCTGCACGAACCCGGCCAGGGCGGGCCAGTGGGCGGCCAACAGCGGTCGGGCGACGAGCTCGGTCACCCGGCCGCCACCCGCGGGCAGGACGGTTCGCCCGTCGTCGAGCGGACGCTCGTAGGCGCCCTTACAGAACACCACCCCGGGCTCGGTGAGCAGTGGTCCCAGCAGTCCGGTCGCGAACGCGGGGTCGAACTCGCGCAGGTCGGAATCGAGGAAGACGACGACATCACCGTCGGTGGCGGCGAGGGATTTCCACAGCGCCTCGCCCTTGCCCGGGACGTCCCCCAGCGCGGGCAACACGTCCCCCTGCGCCACCACTCGGGCGCCGGCCGCGCGGGCCACCTCCGCGGTGCCGTCGACGCTGTGGGAGTCGATCACCACCAGCTCGTCGATGAGCGGCACCCGCTCGACCAGTTCGGACCGAAGCGCTGCGACGATCACGCCGACCGTCGACTCCTCGTTCCGGGCGGGTAGCACGACGGACACCCGCCGACCGGCTTTGGCCGCGACCAGGTCCTCCGAGCGGAAGTCTCCGGCCAGGTAGGTGCGTCGCACGGACCAGTCGCGGATCGGGTCGACCCGATCCGC
>NZ_JAALEE010000463.1:736-1865 GCF_014145265.1 Dietzia sp. CW19
GGGGGGTACGCGCGTTCTCGCTCACCTCCGCGATCCTGCCAGAGGTATCCGACGAGCCGCCGCCGTGGGACGAACCCGTTCACCCGGGTGTGCCACGATGCACACTATGGACTTCTCACCCTCACCCCGCGCGGCCGAGCTCACCGCGGCGGTCCGCGAGTTCATCGACACGCACATCGCCCCGGTCGAGCCGGCGATCCACGCCGACATCGCCCGTCGCCGACTGGCCGGAGAGGACCCATGGGCGGTCGATCCGCGGATCACCGACCTGCAGAGCAGGGCGCGCGCGCAGGGACTGTGGAACCTCTTCCTGCCCGCCGGGCACGAGGGGCCCTACGCCGAGCGCTACGGCACCCACGGCGGGACGGGCCTGACCAACACCGACTACGCGCCCGTCGCCGAGGAGATGGGGCGGTCGTTCATCGCGCCCCTGGTGTTCAACTGCAACGCCCCGGACACCGGCAACATGGAGGTGTTGCTCAAGTACGGCTCGCAGGAGCAGAAGGACCGGTGGTTGGACCCGCTCCTGGACGGGAGGATCCGCAGCGCCTTCCTCATGACCGAGCCGGCCGTGGCCTCCTCCGACGCCTCCAACATGGCGGCCACCGCGCGGGTCGAGGGTGACGAGGTGGTCCTCGACGGTCGCAAGTGGTGGTCCACCGGCGTCGGCCACCCGGACTGCGAGGTCGGCATCTTCATGGGAGTGTCCGATCCGGACGCGCACCGCTACCTGCGCCACTCGATGGTCCTGGTGCCCATGGACGCCCCCGGGGTGCGCGTCGAGCGCATGCTCACCGCACAGGGTGTCTACGACGAACCGCTCGGCCACGGTGAGGTGTCCCTCGAGGGCGTGCGTCTGCCGGTGGAGAACATCATCACCGGACCCGGGCGGGCCGCCGAGATCGCGCAGGGTCGGCTCGGCCCCGGCCGCGTCCACCACTGCATGCGGCTCATCGGGCTGTCGGAGATGGCGCTCGACCTGGCCTGCCGTCGCGCCTCGGGCCGGGTGGCCTTCGGCAAACCCGTCGTCAACCTGGGCGGGAACCGGGAGCGGCTCGCCGAGGCCCGGATCGCCATCGACCAGGCCCGCCTGCTGGTGCAGCACGCGGCCTGGAAGCTCGACACCGAG
>NZ_JAALEE010000464.1:0-4985 GCF_014145265.1 Dietzia sp. CW19
CCAGGCGCCCACCGCACCCACCCCGCCTAACCCTCACCAACCCGGGTTCAGCGGTGCCACGTCGTGGATCGCCTGGCGACCTCGTGGATTGCGTCGATCTCGCGTAATCCCAGTCGCTGCGGTTGCGACGTGAGGAATCGCCTGATGCGACGCCGGGGAACCACCGTCACAGCGCCATCTGAGGGCTGGTTCTTCACGGTGAATCCCCCTCGAGCTCCCACCACCGCGATCATCCCGACGACCGGGACCGGAAAGCCGACCTGCTCCGCGAGCAGACGGGATGCCCGCCTCGCCTCGTGCCGACTGTTGCGGATGTACGGAACCCGACTGCCGTTGACCATGAAGGTGTCCCCGCCCACCCAGATCGCCGCCTTGGGATGATTCTTGGAGTTCACGGTGAAGACGCCGCCGGGTCCGATCACCACGTGGTCGATATCGGCACCCCTCTCCCCCACGCGTACGGCGTGCAGGATCCTCCACCGGGCGTCCAGGCCCGCCAGCTGTTCGCCGACGGCCTGCTCACCGTCCGCGCCGATACGCCAGGCACGCTCGTCGGTCTTCGCGTCGACCAACCGGGCGAGCACATGGCGCACCATCCCCTGCGCCTCCCGCTCGGCGAGCGCTCGCTCGCGTGCGGCCGCCCCCGCACGAGCATCGGCGAGATCGTGCCACCTCGGTCCGGATACGGTGTCTGGAACGGTGCGTGGCGCGCCGGCGTGCCCGGTCGACGCAGTTGTCGAGGAGCCAGTCGACGCCGCGACCGGCCCGGAACTCGGCAGCGACGGCGCGGGCGGTGGCACCGTCGCCGGCGGTGGCACCGGCGAGGGCGCAGGCGCGGGCGCAGGCACAGGTGTAGGTGTAGGTGCAGGCACACCGACCCCCTGCGGTATCCGGCTCGACTCCTGAGCCGAATCCCGGTGTCGCCCCGCGTGCGGGTGGTCCTCGATCGCCTTGCGCAACAGCGGAAGGTTGGCGAGATCGTCGGAGTGGTAGCGGCCGGTCGCCAGGTTGAGATAACCGAGGTCGGTTCCGCCCGGCGTGGCGGCATAGACCCGGTCGTGGCCGAAACGGGACCACCTTCGGACGATCCACTCGGTCACGGCGCCTCCTGATGTCAGTCGCCGAATACTCACATCCCGAGGCCACGGCGCGGAGGAGAACTCGCGAACCGAGAGGCGCCAAGGGTGAGGCGGAATACTCCCCGACCCCCTTTTGTTTGACATGTCAGCAAGTTAGGATGAAACGCACCAACAGACTGAAAGGCTCGCCATCATGCAGTTCGGGATCTTCTCCATCGCCGACATCACACCTGACCCCCACACCGGGCAGGTATCCACCGAGCACGAGCGCCTCGAGGCCATCGTCGAGTACGCGGTCCAGGCCGAGCAGGTGGGCCTGGACGTCTTCGCCCTGGGCGAGCACCACAACCCGCCCTTCGTCACGTCCTCCCCCACCACCACCCTGGGCTACATCGCCGGGAGGACCTCCGACATCATCCTGTCCACCGCCACGACGCTCATCACCACCAACGACCCGGTGAAGATCGCCGAGGACTACGCCATGCTGCAGCACCTCGCCGGGGGCCGGGTCGACCTGACCATGGGACGCGGCAACACCGGCCCGGTGTACCCGTGGTTCGGCCAGGACATCCGACAGGGCCTGCCGTTGGCGATCGAGAACTACGAGTTGCTCCACCGCCTGTGGCACGAGGACGTGGTGGAGTGGGAGGGCAAGTTCCGGACTGCTCTCCAGCAGTTCACGTCCACCCCGCGCCCGTTGGACGGCGTCGCGCCCTTCGTCTGGCACGGGTCGATCCGCTCGCCGCAGATCGCCGAGCAGGCCGCCTATTACGGTGACGGGTTCTTCCACAACAACATCTTCTGGCCGATCAGCCACACCAAGCAGATGGTCGAGCTGTACCGCCGTCGCTACGAGCACTACGGTCACGGCTCGGCTGACCAGGCGATCGTCGGGCTGGGCGGTCAGTTCTTCGCCCGCCCCAACAGCCAGGACGCGGTGGACGAGTTCCGCCCCTACTTCGACAACGCCCCGGTCTACGGCCACGGCCCGTCGCTCGAGGACTTCACCGCCCAGACTCCGCTGACGGTGGGATCCCCGCAACAGGTCATCGACCGCTACATGACCATGCGCGAGCACGTGGGCGACTACCAACGCCAGATGTTCCTCATCGATCACGCCGGGCTGCCGCGTAAGACGGTGCTCGAGCAGATCGAGATCCTCGGCACCGAGATCGTCCCGGTCCTGCGTCGCGAGCTCGACGCGCTGCGGCCGGCGCACGTGCCTGATGGGCCCACCCACGCGGCACGTGTCGCGGCACGTGACGCCGCGCTGGCCGCCGAGGGGGCGCCCGCGTACTCGGACGCTTACCGGTTCGGCACCGGCGACAATTGGACCGGACTGACCGTCGAGGGCGGACAGCGCGCCCAGGAGCAATCATTGGCCCGTGCCCGCCGCACCGAGTCCCGGCTCGCGCAGGCACCGGCGGGACGGGGCGACAAGTGACCGCCACCCACGCACCCGACGCACGGCCGCTGCGGCTGGTGGTGATCTCGGCGGGCACCTCGGTGCCGTCGAGCACCAGGATGTTGGCCGACCGTCTCACCTCGGCGACCCGTGAGGCCCTCGGGCGCCACGGGCAGGACGTCGACGTGACGGTCCTCGAGGTCCGCGGGCTCGCCCATGAGGTCGTGGACGCCACCTTCACCCGGTTCCCCGGCGACAAACTGCGCGCCGCACTCGAGGAGATCGCCCGCGCGGACGGGGTGATCGCGGTGACACCCACGTACAACCAGTCATTCTCGGGCCTCTTCAAGTCGTTCTTCGACGTGATCGACCCCGGCACGCTGACCGGCGTCCCGGTGGCACTGGGTGCGACGGGTGGCACCGTCCGGCACTCGCTGTCGATCGACTTCGCGCTGCGCCCGATGTTCGCCTACCTCAAGGCGGACGTGGTGCCGACCTCGGTGTTCGCGGCCTCCGAGGATTTCGGGGCCGTCGCCACCGGCGGCGACGGAGACTCGCTGGCCTCGCGCGCCGACCGCGTGGGCACGGAACTAGCGGACTTCATGCTGCGGTTCGCCGGGGTGACCGGGGGTGCGGTGGCGCCGACCCGGGCGGACGAGGGACGGGGCCGGAGGAGCGACGACGACGAGTTCGGCGACTTCGTCCCGATGGGCGACCTGCTCGGTGGTGCGAGCTAACCCCGGGATCAATCGGTCTGCGCGAGGCGTAGAGGGAGGATTCCGGTGTAGCCAAACTCGTGGTACTGAAGCTCGTCGACATACGGCGACTCGGCGTTGAGCGTGTAGCCGTCGGCAACCCGGCCGCACTGGTCGCCTCCCAGGAGGCCGGCAGTGATCAGTCGGCCCGGGTCGAGCTGCCGGGTCACCTGTCCGACCTCATCTGCCCACTCGCGGAGCACCTCCACCGGATGCGGTGGGGCGCAGCCGATGTCGGAGGGGCTCAGCGTGGATCGACGGGCGCGCCCGGGGTCCCGCCCTCGACGCCGGCTCGGTCCGTGCCCTCGTCGGCCAGTTGATCCGGCTCGGGGTGGTCGGTGTCGAAGGTCTCGGGCAGGTTCTTGATGTGCTTGTTCATGTTGCGGATCAGAAGGACCGTCGCGACCAGCAGGAGCAGGACCACGGGGATCCCGATCGGCGAGGCCTTGCCGAACTCCGGGCCCATCGGGTGGTCGTTGTACCCGGGCGTGCCCGGCGACTGGTTCTGCGCGAAGACCATCGAGGTCTGATACGCCAGGATCTGGACGTCCGGTCCCAGGGTGATCATCTCGGGTCCTCACTCGTGCTCGGTCCGACCGGGAGCGCGACGTACGGGTCGACGCCCTCGAACAGGTCTGACTCGTATTCTCCCTCAGCCCGCTCGGGTACGGCCACCCGGCTTGCCGCGAGTTCGAACTCCTCGGTGGGCCACACCCGCTGCTGCATCTCCACCGGGGCGGCGAAGAACCACCCGTTGGGGTCGATCTGCGTGGCGTGGGCCAGCAGTGCGGAGTTGCGTTGCTCGAAGTAGTCCGCGCACTCCACCCGGGTGGTCACCCGCTCCATGATGTCGGGGCGATCCCCCCAGCGGGACAGGAACTCCGCGAAGTGGCGGACGCCGTCGCGGGCGAACAGCTCCTCGTCGAGCAGCTCCAGACGGCTCTTGGGGAAGCCGTGCGTGTAGTAGACCTTGGCCACGGCCCACGGCTCGCCGGTGCCGGGGTAGCGATCGGGGTCCGCGGCGGCCTCGTAGGCGGCCATCGACGCCGAGTGCACCTTCAGGTGATCCGGGTGCGGGTACCCACCGTTCTCGTCGTAGGTGATGATCACGTGCGGACGGAACTCCCGGATCCTGGCGACCAGGGAGCGGGTGACCTCGTCGTCGTCGGCCAGGGCGAAACATCCGGGAGGCAACGGCGGCAACGGGTCCCCCTCGGGCAGACCCGAGTCCTCGTAGCCCAGCCAGTGGTGGTCGACGCCGAGGATGTCCGCCGCGCGCGCCATCTCGCGGCGCCGTACGCCCACGAGATCGGCCACGACGTCAGGGCGGTCCATCGCAGGGTTGAGGATGCTGCCGCGCTCGCCGCCGGTACACGTCTCCACCAGCACGTTCACGCCCCAGGCCACGTACTTGGCCATGGTCGCGGAGCCCTTGGACGCCTCGTCGTCGGGGTGGGCGTGCACCGCCATCAGCCGGAGACCGGCCATCGTCGCACCTGCCGTTCATCAGAGCTCGGGGATCGGGATGACCCATTCTATGGACTCACCGGCCACCGGTGCCCCCGGGGCGGTCCGCCCGGGGCCCCCGGATACCCTGGGGATCATGAGTGAGCCGAGGCCGGACGTCGCGTCGCAGGCCGCGGGCGCCCCGCCCGCCGGGAGGTACGACGACACCGGGTCGGGCGTGACCGGCAAGGTGGTCGCCGGCTTCCTGGTCCTGCTCGTCGGCGCCCTCGTGGTGGCGGA
>NZ_JAALEE010000464.1:4995-17406 GCF_014145265.1 Dietzia sp. CW19
GACGGGCGACTCCGGGTTCCGTCCCGCAAGCTGTTCCGCTGAGCGGCACGCCTGATTGTGGCGGAGAAGACAGGTGGAGAGACTGTCGATATGACAGAGAAGACCATGCTCACCGCCGCGATAGTCGGGTCGGGAAACATCGGCACCGACCTCATGTACAAGCTCGAGCGCAGCGAGTTCATCGAGCCCAGGTGGATGATCGGTATCGATGCGGAGTCCGAGGGGATGAAGCGCGCCGCAGACCACGGACTGACCTGCATGTCCGGCGGGGCCGATGAACTGCTGGCCGCGATCGAGGCGGGAGGCGAGAAGCCCGACCTGCTGTTCGAGGCCACCAGCGCCTACGTCCACAAGGCCTACGCGCCCCGCTACGAAGCCGCGGGCATCACCGCCATCGACCTCACCCCCGCCGCGGTGGGTCCGATGGTCATCCCGCCCGCCAACCTGCACGACCACGTCGACGCGCCGAACCACAACATGGTCACCTGCGGCGGCCAGGCCACCATCCCGATGGTCCACGCGGTCTCCTCGGTCGTCCCGGTGGAGTACGCGGAGATCGTCGCCTCGGTCTCCTCCGAGTCGGCGGGGCCGGGCACCCGCGCGAACATCGACGAGTTCACCGAGACCACCAAGCTGGCCATCGAGAAGGTCGGCGGCGCCAAGCGGGGCAAGGCGATCATCATCCTCAACCCCGCCGAGCCCCCGATGATCATGCGCGACACCATCTTCTGCGCGATCCCCTCCGGCGCCGACCAGGACCTCATCACCACCGCCATCCGCAAGCGCGAGAAGGAGATCCAGGAGTACGTGCCGGGGTACCGGCTGCTCCAGGAACCACAGTTCGATCCGCCCACCGAGATCACCGGGGGGATGGCGCGTGTCGCCATCTTCGTCGAGGTCGAGGGGGCCGGGGACTTCCTGCCGCCGTATGCCGGGAACCTCGACATCATGACCGCCGCCGCCACCAAGGTCGGCGAGGACATCGCCCGGACCCGGCTCGGCAGGACCGAGCCCACCACCACGCTCGGAGTGTGAGGACCATGGACAGGACCAACCCGTACAACGCAGACGCTCGCGCGTACAGCCCTGAACTCGACATCCGCATCACCGACTCATCGCTGCGTGACGGCTCGCACCACAAGCGGCACCAGTTCTCCGTCGACGACGTCCGTGAGGTCGTCGCCGCACTCGACGGGGCCGGGGTCCCCGTCATCGAGGTCACCCACGGCGACGGCCTCGGTGGTGCGTCCTTCAACTACGGCTTCGCCAAGTCCTACGACCAGGACCTCATCAAGGTGGCGGCCGAGACCGCCACGCAGGCCAAGATCGCGTTCCTCACCCTGCCGGGACTGGGGATCAAGGACGACATCCTGGCCGCGCGGGACAACGGCGGGTCGATCTGCCGGGTCGCCACCCACTGCACCGAGGCCGACGTCTCGATCCAGCATTTCGGATACGCCCGTGAGCTCGGGTTGGAGACCGTCGGGTTCCTCATGATGAGCCACACCCAACCCCCGGAGGTGCTCGCGAAGCAGGCCCGCATCATGGCCGACGCGGGGTGTCAGTGCGTGTACATCGTCGACTCGGCGGGCGCGCTCGTCATGGACCAGGTGTCAGACCGGGTCGCCGCGCTGGTCGCGGAGCTCGGCGACGACGCGCAGGTCGGCTTCCACGGGCACGAGAACCTCGACGTGGGCGTCGGGAACTCGATCATGGCCATCCGCGCCGGCGCGCAACAGATCGACGGTTCGACCCGCCGCTTCGGCGCCGGCGCCGGCAACACACCCGTCGAGGCGCTGGTGGGCGTGTGCGACAAGCTCGGCATCACCACCGGCGTGGACTTCTTCAAGATCGCCGACGCGGCCGAGGACGTGGTGCGGCCGCTCATGCCGACCGAGTGCGTGGTCGACCGGTCGGCGTTGATGCTCGGATACGCGGGCTGTTACTCGTCCTTCCTCAAGCACGCCGAGGGGCACGCGAACCGGTACGGCGTGCCGTCATCGGAGATCCTCATCCGCGCGGGCGAGCGCCGCCTGGTGGGCGGACAGGAGGACCAGCTGATCGACATCGCGCTGGAGATCCAGAAGGAGCAGGCGGGCGTCTAGGCCGCATCAGTACAGAACGCGGCAGTTCGTCGACGGTCCCGTCAGGTGCCGTTCGTGGTGTGCCCCTGCGCCCAGTCCACGATCGGTCCGAGGGTGGACTCGTCGACGAACTCCACCCGCTCGCGATTGAGCAGGAGGCGGGCCATCGGTTCGTCCGGTGTCTTGCGCAGTTCCCTGCGCAGCGCGGCCATGAGCACGCGGTCCACCCACCGCAGCCGGTCCGGGTCCAGGTCGCCGCGCAACTGGAAGACGGTGACCTCGCGACCGGAGGCCGCCACGAGTTTCTGTGCGAGGGTGCCGCGACCGGGGTCGTCGGCGGGGGACAGGGCGACGACGACGAGGGCCGCGGGGCCCGGAGCCGAGCGGATCGCCCGGATGATGCGTCGCCGACCGAGGATCGTCGTGACGTATTGAGGTGCGAGGACGATCAACGGGTCGGCGGCGGCCGCGTCCCCGATCGAGGCGAGATCCACGGCGCGCGTCCCGATCTTCTGGGCGAGAGCGTCCGCGTACCTCTGAGTGGAGCCGTATCGGGAGGTGAAGGCGACGACAGGGTGGTTCACACCCTGGAGTCTGTCACTCGGAGTACGAGACCTCGACGCGATCGGTCTTGGGCAGGAGCTGGCAGCTCAGGACGTACCCCTCCTCGACCTCCTCCGGGTCGAGGATCCCGTTGTGGATCATCTCGACCTCGCCGGACTTGAGGATGCAGGCGCAGGCCGAGCACTCGCCCTTGCGGCAGGAGAACGGCGCCTTGATCCCCTTCGACAGCAGGACGTCGAGCAGCGGGGTGTTGCGGGGCCATGAGATCTCGTGGGTCTCGTCGTCGAGCTCCACGATCGCCGTGGCCGGCCCGGCGCCGTCGTCTCCAGGCGAGTCGTCGATCACGATCTCGGCGAACGGATCGCCCTCGATCGAGGAGAACGCCTCGGTGTGGATGAGGTGCATGTCGGCACCCGAGCGGCGGAGCCCGTCCTTGACGGTCTCCATGAACGGCGCCGGGCCGCAGATGTACGACTGGCGCTTGGCCGCCACCGGGTGCAGGAGATTGCCAATCATCTCGGGGGAGGGGATGCCCGACACCGACTCGAGCCAGTGGAGCACGGTGAGCCGATCGGGGTTCTCCCGCTGCAGGGCCTGCAGTTCGTCCTTGAAGATCACCGACTTCTCGTCACGGTTGGCGTACACCATGGCGATGTGACCGGTGCCCTGGGCGAGCGCCGACTTGAGGATCGACATGACCGGGGTGACCCCGGAGCCGGCGGCCAGGAGGATGAAGTCCTGGTCGAGGTTCTTGGGCGTGAAGATGCCCGACGGGGCCAGCACGTGCATGGTCATGCCGACCTCGGCGTTGTCACACAGCCAGTTGGATCCGTACCCGTCGACCGTTCGCTTGACGGTCACCTTGAGTCGGGAGTCCTCGGTGGGGGAGCTCGAGAGCGAGTAACAGCGCGCCACGGACCCGGTCTTGTCGCTGGGGATCCGCAGGGTGAGGAACTGTCCGGGGGTGTACCGGAAGTCCTCCTCGGCACCGGCGGGGATCTCGAAGACGATCGACTTGGCGTCGGCGGTCTCCTCGATCACCTCGGCGATCGAGAGTTCGCGCACGAAAGAGCCGAGTTGTGGGGTGGCGGTCATGGATTGGGAGCCTATCGCTTGAATGCGGCGGGGCGGGAGATCACTCCCGGACGTCTTACTCTGGGACGTCTCACTCCGGGACGTACAGGGGGTTGACCATGTGATCGGCGTCAGCAGGATCCACGCCGTCGGCGAGGGTGATCAGACCCTCCGCGTAGGCGTACCGGATGCTCGCGAGCATCCGGGGGCAGGTGTCCTCGCCCTGCGGCCGCTCGCCGCCGTCCCGCCATTCGGCGAGGACGGGGCACGCGCGGTCACTGCTCGCGGTCCACTGGATGGAGGTGTGCTTCTCGCTGTTCTTCCGGACGGACACACAGGTGCCGCACGCACGGCACTCGACGGGGTGGAAACCCGCTCGGGTGTAGGTCTCGCGGTCCAGATCGGTGTCACCGTGCAGTCGCGCGGCGCGCGCCGGGTCGGTCTCGTCCCAGGTGGGCGCGCGCCGCGAGTCGTGTTGCTTGAACATCACTTCTCCGCGCGGGAGGCGCTCGCTTCCCCGGCGACCTCGGCCATGCCGGTGTACTGGGTCTGCTCGTCCGAGATCTCGGCCTCACCGGCCTCCTGCTTGCGCATGTTCTCGGCGACCTCGCCCTCCCAGTACTGGTTGGCGGCGGTGGTGTCGACCTCGAACTCGAACCGCTCCTGCATCTCGGGCTCGACCTTGTCGCGGTCCACGTAGAACTGCTCGTACCACCGGCGGAGCTGGTAGACGGGACCGTCCTCCTCGCACAGGAGCGGGTTGGCGATCTGCGACTTGCGCTGCCAGATGCGGACGTCCTGGAGGAAGCCCTCGCCGAAGAAGGTGGCGATCTTCGCGGCCATCTTGGCGGCCGTCGCGTCGTCGAAGCCCGCCGGCTTCTTCACCGACAGCCCGTACATCAGCACGAACGAGTTCTGGTCGATCGGGTAGTGGCAGTTGATGAGGATCGCTTCGGTCTCGAAGTCCCCGTACATCTGCTTGAGGGGGTTGATCATGTACGCCGGACCGAAGTAGGACGCCTCGGACTCGAGCAGGGTGTCGCCGTACTTGCCGCCCGTCGGGTCGTGGTCCGGCCGGCCCTTGGTGTTGAGGTACTGGGTGGCGGTCTGACCCTCGAAGACGTTCTTGAAGTACGTGGGGAACGCGAAGTGGATGTAGTAGAAGTGGGCCATGTCGACCACGTTGTCGACGATCTCCATGCAGTTGGAGCCCTCGATCACGAGGCGGTTCCACTCCCAGTCGGTCCATTCGCCGGTGCCGTACTCCGCGATGACCGGGATCGCGTCCTCGTCGAGGGGCGGGTTGCCCTCGTGGTCGTGCCAGACGAAGACCTGGCCGGACTGGATGTTGGTGATCCAGGCGCGGGTCCTGGCGCGCAGCGGGACGCGCTTGGCGTAGGGGATGCCCTTGCACTTGCCGTCACCGCCCCACCGCCAGTCGTGGAACGGGCACGCGATGTTGCCGTCCTTGACCTCGCCGTCGGAGAGGTCGCCGCCGAGGTGCCGGCAGTAGGCGTCGAGGACGTTGATCTCACCCTCGTCGTTCGCCCAGACGACCAGCTTGGTGCCGAAGGCCTGGATGGAGTGGGGGGCGCCGTCGCTGAACTCCTTGACGGTGCCGATGCAGTGCCAGCCGCGCGCGTAACGATCCCGGGTCTCGCCCGTGTCGATCTCGCGGACAGCTCCGGGGGCCGAGCCGTGTGCGGTCATGATGATCCTCCTGAGGGCGTGAGCCGGATGAGAACAGGTTATAGAATCGGGATGCCGGTCACAACCAATCCCTGTCGGCGCTGGCACGGGGTGCCATAGCCTGAGTTCCGGGCGGTTCAGTCTGGTGGAAAACTGTAACGTGTTCTAGTCTAAGGCCAAGCGGCCCACAAAAGCCAGAGAGGGATCACATGAGCGAGCACGCCAACCACGAGGTCATCGACCGGATCAAAGCACTGCTGCCCGGTTTCGCCGAGCGTGCGCAGGAGACCGAGGACCTGCGCAGGGTCCATCCGCAGAACATCGCGGAGCTCGACGAGGCCGGCTTCTTCAAGCTCTGTCAGCCCGCCCAGTGGGGCGGGTACGAGGCGGACATGGAGGCCTTTTACACCGCCGCCATGACCATCGCGACGGCCTGCCCGTCCACCGGGTGGTGCGCCAGCATCCTGGGAATCCACAACTGGCACCTGGCCCTGTTCCCGCAGCAGGCGCAGGAGGACGTGTGGGGCTCGGACACCACCGTCCGCATCTCGTCGTCGTACGCCCCGATGGGCGCGGCCACGAAGACCGACGACGGGTTCCTCCTCAACGGCAAGTGGTCCTGGTCCTCGGGCTGCGACCACGCCGACTGGGTGTTCGTGGGCGGTCCCGTGCTGGACGGCAACGGCAAGATGATCGACTTCTGCACCTTCCTGGTGGAGAAGTCCCAGTACGAGATCCTCGACGTCTGGCACGTCGCCGGACTCAAGGGCACCGGGTCGAACGACATCCTGATCAAGGACGCCCTCATCCCCGCGCACCGCGTGCTGTCCTTCGGTGACATGGCCAACACGACCAGCCCGGGGCTGGAGGTCAACACCAACCCGATCTACCGCATGCCGTGGGGCACCATCCACCCCACCACCATCTCCACCCCGATCGTCGGCATGGCGTTCGGGTGCTACGAGGTGCACCGCGAGCACCAGCGCGCGCGGGTCCGTGCCGCGTTCGGCACCAAGGTGAAGGACGACCCGTTCGCGAAGGTCCGGCTCGCCGAGGCCGCGGGTGACATCGACGCCGCGTGGCTGCAGCTCATGCGGAACGTCCGCGAGGAGATGGACCTGATCAAGGCCGGCGACGTCCCGGGTATGGACATCCGCACCCGCGCCCGTCGGGACCAGGTCCGCGCCACCCAGCGCTCGATCGACGCGATCGGGCTGCTGTTCCAGAACTCCGGCGCCCGCGCGCTCGAGGACACCTCGCCGATCCAGCGCTTCTGGCGCGACGCCAACGCCGGTCGGGTGCACGCGGCCAACGAGGCGACCAAGGCGTACATCATGTACGGACAGAACGAGTTCGGTGAAAAGGTCACGGATTCGATGGTCTGATCCGCCCGAGCGGATCGAGAGGACTGACTTGGCATGGCAATAAGCAACTTCGGATACGTGCGGATCTACGCCACCGACATGGACGCCTGGCGCGAGTACGGCACCAAGGTGCTCGGATTCGTCGAGGGCAAGGGCGACGACCCGGATGCACTCTACTTCCGTATGGACGAGAACCCGCACCGGTGGATCATCGTCCCCGGACCGGAGGACGCGCTCGCCGCGGTGGGCTGGGAGTGCGCGAACGAGGCGGAGCTCGACGATGTCAGGCGACGTCTCGACGCGGCCGGGGTGGCCTGGCAGGACGCCCCGGACGAGGTGAAGCGGGACCGCAGGGTTCGCGGACTGATCACCTGCCAGGACCCCGCCGGGTTCACGCTGGAGATCTACCACACCATCGCGCTGCAGCACCGCCGCATCCCGACGCCCTACGGTCACGAGTTCGTCACCGGCGACCAGGGGGCGGGCCACATCGTGCTCTCCACCCCGGACGAGGTGGCGGCGCTCGAGTTCTACCGGGACGTCCTCGGGTTCGCCCTGCGCGACTCGATGAGTCTGCCGCCGGAGATCGTCGGACGCCCGGCCAACGGGGAGCCCGCGTGGTTGCGCTTCCTCGGCTGCAACCCGCGCCACCATTCGCTGGCGTTCACGCCGTTTCCCAACCCCACCGGCATCATCCACCTGATGGTCGAGGTGGCGTCGGCCGACGACGTGGGGCTCGCGTTGGACCGCGCACTGCGCAAGAAGGTCAGGATGTCGGCCTCACTCGGCCGGCACGTCAACGACAAGATGCTGAGCTTCTACATGAAGACGCCCGGTGGGTTCGACTGCGAGTACGGCTGCGAGGGCGTGCAGGTCGACGATTCGGACTGGGTGGCCCGGGAGTCCACGGCCGTGAGCCTGTGGGGCCACGACTTCTCCGTCGGCTTCAAGTAGAGGCCTAGGCTGGTTTCCCGGGCAGCAGGGTTGTCGACCAGCTGAGCCCGGGACGCCCGATGACGCCCGCGCACGACCGAGTCCAGGGAGGACCGACTTCAGATGAGCAGCACCGACCACCCCCCGGAGGGGCAGAGCTTCTCCAACCGGGAACTGCGCGACGCGCTCGGCCAGTTCTGTACCGGGATCACCGTCATCACGGCGGTCAGGGACGACGCGCCGGTCGGGTTCGCCTGCCAGTCCTTCTCCGCGCTCTCCCTCGAGCCGCCCCTGGTCCTGTTCTGCCCGATGAAGACGTCGGGGTCGTGGAAGGGGATCGAGGCGGCCGGCAGGTTCTGCGTCAACATCCTGTCCGAGGAGCAGGAGGACGTGTCCTCCACGTTCGGCCGTCGCGGCGACGACAAGTTCGCCTCGATCGACTGGTCGCCGAGCCCGCTCGGCTCGCCGGTCATCGACGGCGTGATGGCGTGGCTGGACTGCGAGATCGACCAGGTCCTCGACGGCGGCGACCACTGGATCGTCCTGGGGCGGGTCGCCCACCTCGGACCGACGGAGCGGGACGTCCGACCGCTGTTGTTCTACCGCGGCGCCTACCTGAGTATCGAGGAAGACGTCGTGGATCCGACGCCCGAGCAGGAAGAGCTCGAGAACTTCATCACCTCCGCCGACTCCTACACGTGGCTGTGAGCGGCACGGTGGGGGAGAGCGCTGTGGGGGAGAGCGCTGTGGGGGAGAGCACGGTGGAGGAGGACCCGGTGGAGGGGGCCGGGGCGACCGGCCCGCTGGCCCGCGCCCTGGCCGAGGCCGAGGAGATCATCCGGTCGGCGCCGCACGTGCGGACCGAGGCGGACGTCGCGGAGGGGCTCGACTACCTGCTCGGGACGATCCGCGGCGCCATCGAGACCGGCCAACACCGCGGGCGCAGTCACCCGCAGCTGTTCCAGGCCACGGGGCCGTACACCAAGATGGGCCTGGACAACCCGGACACGCTGTACTTCTACGCCAACCTCACCGACGGCGCCGAGTACGTCATCGAGGGCCGGCGCGGCACCACGGCGGACCTGTCGTTCCAGGTCATGGCCGGGACGTATTCGGCCGACGAGCGCGCCGCGTCGCACGCGGCGTTCGACGACCGTGCGTTGGAGATCGACGCCGACGGCCGGTATCGCTTCCGATTGGGACCGGCGAGGTACGACGACGACGAGGGCGACGCCGCCTACGTGGTGCTCCACCCAGGATCGTCCATGATCGCCGTCCGCGAGGTCTACTCGGACTGGAGCCGTGAGGTGGCCGGGTCGGCGATCCTGCGGAGGGTCGACACGGTGGGCACCGCGCCGGAGCCGGTGACGCTCGCCGGTCAGGAGAAGTTCTACGCCAAGCTCGCCGAGGCGCTCATCGGGCGGTTGCGGACGTGGCTGGCGTTCCCCGAGTGGTTCTTCGGGGACCAGGTCCGCAACACACTGAACGAACCGCGGCAGACCCCCGGCGGCCTCACCACGCAGTTCTCCTCCGCGGGCGTCTTCGAGCTCGGTCCGGACGAGGCCATGGTGATCTCGGTGCCCGTCGCCGGGGCGCCCTACCAGGGCTTCCAGCTGGGCAGCATGTGGTACGCCTCGCTCGAGTACGTGCACCACCAGACCAGCCTCACCGCCGACCAGGCGCACGTCGGCGCGGACGGGATGATCCACCTCGTCGTGGCCGACCGCGATCCCGGTCTGGCCAACTGGATCGAGACCCTGGGCCACCGCGAGGGCATCATGCAGTTCCGCTGGCAGCGGGTGAGCGAGCCCGTCACGCCGGAGCTCGGCCCCTCGGTGAAGGTGGTGCCGTTCGACCGGCTCGCCGACGAGGTACCCGGGTACGACGACCAGCGGGTGACCGCCGAGCAGTGGCGCGAGCGGATCGCCGCGCGGCAGGACGCGTTCGCGCGGAGGGGGCTGTCATGACCGGGTCGGCCGTGAGCGACACGGAGCGGGTGCACGTCGGCACCGTCGAGGACCTGCACGCAAGCGCCTCGCGGGCGATCGGGTTGGAGGACTTCGGCGACGGCGAGGACCGCCACCGCGAGGCGCTGGGCGTGCTGCTGGACTCCCTACACTCCGACGCGGGCCTCACCCCGGCGGGGAGCAAGTACTGGCGCTCCGTGCTCAAGGGCGCGATGGTGGCGCGGCTCGTCTCACAGGCGGGCTTCTCCGCGGACCCGGCCCAGGCGGACGTCGAGATCGAGCGGCCCGTCGTCGTCACCGGGCTTCCCCGCACCGGGACCACGGCGCTGCACCGGCTCCTCGGAGCCGACCCCGCCAACCAGGGGCTGGAACTGTGGCTCACCGAGGTGCCCAAGCCCCGGCCGCCGAGGGAGCAGTGGGAGGACGATCCCACCTACCGCGGCCTGCGTGACCTGTACGCCGGGTTCATGTCGGAGAACCCCGACTACGGAGGGGTGCACTACATCTCCGCCGACGACCTGGAGGAGTGCTGGCAGCTGCTCCGGCAGTCGGCCACGGCCGCCTCGTACGAGTGCCTGGCCAGGCTCGACGGCTACTCGCGCTGGCTCGAGGGCGTGGACTGGGTGCCCGCGTACCGGCGGCACAAGCGCAACCTCCAACTGATCGGGGCGGACGACCCCGGGCGGCGCTGGGTCCTCAAGAACCCCAGCCACCTGTTCGCGCTCGACGCGCTGCTCGAGGTGTACCCCGACGCCGTGGTGGTGCAGACGCACCGCGATCCGCGGAAGTCGATGGCGTCCATGTTCTCGCTGGCGCACCGGACCGCCGCGGACTGGTCGACCCGGTTCACCCCGGAATACATCGGCTCCTCGCAGCTCGACCTGTGGGCGCGGGGCGTGTCCGAGTTCGACGCGGTGCGCGCCCGGCACGAGGCCGACCCGGGCTCGCGGGCGACGTTCGTGGACGTCAACCACCGGGAGCTCATCGAGGACCCGGCGGGAGTGGTCGAGCGGGTGTACTCCGCGGTGGGCACCGAGCTCGACGAGGGCGTGCGCGAGGCGGTCGAGGCGGAGAACGCCCGGAGTCTGTCCGGCGACCGGGCGCCCGCACACCGCTACACGCTCGCCGACTACGGGCTCAGCGAGGACCAGGTCGCCGAGCGGTTCGACGGCTACCGGGGCCTGGAGGGCTAGAGGTACTGGACTAGAGGTACCCAGGTCAGAGGTACGCCCGCGCCGCCTCGATGATGCGGTCGGCGACGTCCTCCTTGCACACGAGCAGGTCGGGGAACTCGTTCTCCTCGACGTTGTAGACCAGCTCGGAGCCGTCGAGTCGGCTGGCGTGCAGTCCGCGCTGGCGTACCACCCCGTACGTGGCGGCGGAATCCCACTGGTGGTGGCCGCTGGTGTGGATGTAGGCGTCGCACTCGTCCTCCACCACGGTGGCGGTCTTGCCCCCGCCCGAGCCGAGGCGGGTGAGGGAGGCGCCGAGGGTCTCGGCGAGTTCTTCCGCGAACGCCGGGGGATCGGCCTCCGAGACGGCGATGCGCAGGCGGTCGTCCTCGCGCGGGGGGACCAACGGGCCGGGGTGCGGCCCGCGGATGATGGAGATCGGCTGATAGGTGGTGGCACCACGGCCGGTGATCACCCGCCCGTACGCGGGCATGGCGATCGCGCAGGCGGTGATCCCGCCGGTGCCGTCGGGGCCGCGTTCCCACAGGGCCACGTGCACCGCCCAGTCGGGGCGGCCCTCGGTGCGGTACGAGCTCACGCCGTCCAGCGGGTCGATCATCCACACGCGGTCCGCCTCGAGGCGGTCGCGCGAGTCCGGGTTCCATTCGCCGAAGACGAGGTCGTCGGGGCGGGCCACCGCGAGCCGGTCCAGGATCACGGCGCGGGCCTCCCCCTCGGCGAAGTCGCCGAGTTCCTCCGGAGCGACACGGGACACCCGCAGGTCGGTGAGCAGCCGTCCGGCCTGTGCGGCCAGGTCCTCGGCGAGTCGTTGGTCGTTGGTCCGTCCGTGCTCGGGGAAGGGGCTCATGCAGGTGATTCTAGAGGCCCGCGGCCACCTCGAGCGCCGTCAGGATCTCGTGGGGTTGGCCGAGCAGTTGAGCTGTGCCGTGGGCCCGCTTGAAGTACAGGTGAACGTCGTACTCCCACGTGATCCCGACCCCGCCGTGGAGCTGGATGGCCTCGCCGGTGATCCACTGCAAAGCCTCGGAGCAGTACACCTTGGCCGCGGCGGCCTCGATCTCCGCGGCGTAGGCGGCGTCGTCGAAGTCGGGCCCGTCCCCGAGGGACTGCGCCTCGGCGACCATCGCCGCGGCCGAGTAGGACAGCGACGCCGCGGTCTCGGCCCTGACGTACATGTCGGCCATGCGGTGCTTGAGGGCCTGGAACGAGCCGATGGTCCGGCCGAACTGCGTGCGCTCCTGCGTGTACTGCACAGTCGCCTCGAGCGCGGCTCGCGCGGCGCCGACCTGCTCGGCCGAGATCGCCGCCCACCCCGCTGCGCGGAGTCGGGCCAGGAAGCTGGGGCGGGTCGGGATCGGGGTCGCGGTGACGGAATCGAACTCCACGCGCGCCATCGTCCGCGTGGGGTCCATGACGGGAACACGGGTCACGGTGACGCCGGGGGTGCCGGCCGGCACCTCGAACAGGCCCACGCCCCCGCCCGAGATGGCGATGACGAGCAGCGTGGAGGCGGTGTCGGCGCCCAGGACGTGGTGGGCCGTGC
>NZ_JAALEE010000465.1:0-5688 GCF_014145265.1 Dietzia sp. CW19
GCCGCCGGCCCGATCCCAGCCGGTACCCCCCGCCCGCGCCGCGTTCGGACTCGACCGGGTAGCCCAGGTCGCGCAGTCGGTCCACGTCCCGCCGCACCGAGCGGGTGGTGACCCCGAGCTCGGCCGCGAGTTCGGGCCCGGTCCACACGGTGCGCCGCTGCAGCAGGTCGAGCAGCCCCAGCACCCGCTGGGTCGTGGGCATCTTGTCCTCGGTCACGTCGTCCACTCTCGCACCGGCAGAGGACCAGATCTGTCCTGATCACCTGAGAGTCTGCTGTCGGACCGCGAGAGAGCCGCCCGACCGTCGGCCGACCGCCCCCACCACCGGGAGACCACCATGACCACAGCCCGCACCATCGACTGGACCGACCAGCTCGCCGACCAACTCGAATACCACTGGACCGGCCACCTCCGGCCTCGCCTGGAGGGACTGACCGACGCCGAGTACCACTTCTCCCCCGCACCCGATGATCGGACCTGGGGCGTGCGCCCCCGGGGCACCGGTTCCGCGGACGTGCAGGCCGGGAGTGGCGACTTCACGATCGACTTCGCCTATCCCGAACCGCGGCCCGCACCGCTGACGACCATCGCGTGGCGGATCGGCCACGTGGTCGTGGGAGTGCTCGGGGCCCGGTGGCACGACCACTTCGGCGGACCGCCCCACGACTACATGACCCACGAGCTCGCCGGTGACGCCGTGGGCGGACTCGCCCAGCTCGACCGCACCTACGCGGGCTGGATGGAGGGGGTCCGGGGGCTCGACGACGACGCCCTCGCCGCGCCCGTCGGGGAGGCCGAGGGCCACTGGTCCGCCGCCCCCATGGCCACCCTCGTCCTGCACATCCACCGCGAGGTCATCCACCACGGCGCGGAGCTGTGCCTGCTCCGCGACCTGTACGCCCACACCCGTTGATCCGGTCGACCCGTCTGACCCGTCTGACCCGTCTGACCCGGACGACCCGTCGGCACCCGCCGACACCACACCATCCCCGACCCACCACCGAGGAGTTCGCCATGCCACTGTTCGCCGCCACCCACACCACCGAGCGCGACACCCTGCTCGAATGGATCGACGACGCTCTCGTCAACGCCCGCTCGATCGTCCACGGCCTCACCGGCGACCAACTGCGGGCGCGTCCGGTCCCGTCGAGTGAGCTGACGCTCGGCTGGCTGATCCTGCACATCGGTCAGGTGGCCGAGGACTGGCTGGGCCGGGCGGCCGCCGCGCCCGACCCCCTGGAGACGGGACGCTCGCTACCGGAGACCTTCGAGTGGGCCGAGGCCGTCAACCGGGTCGATCCCGACGCGACCGCCGAGGAGGTCCTCGCCGAGTACGACCGTCGGTGCGCCGCGGGACTCGCCCATCTCCGAGCCGCCGACCTGGACGCGCGGGTCCCCGTCCCCACCGAGATGCCGTGGTTCCCGTCGGACCTGGCACCGTTCAACGGCCGCTGGGTCGCACAGCACGTGCTGACCGAGATCAACCGGCACAGCGGGCACGCCGACCTCCTGCGCGAGGCGCTCGACGGGCGCACGATGTACGACCTGATCGCGGAGGACCAGGGCATCGACATGTCCTACATCGGTGCCTGGTTCGCCGCCCACCCGGAGGTCCCGGCGCCGGCGTGGTGAGTCGGCGCCGGCGTGGTGAGTCGGGTGGGCGCGGGGACGGACCGGCCACGCGGCGTGACCGCGGGTCAGTCCTCCTCGTCCCATCCGGCGAACGTCGCGAACTTGTCCTCGATCATCCCGGCGACTTCGCCCGGGTCGGGCACGAGTCCCGCGTCGGTGGCGATGCCCACCGAGACCTTGCCGTTGTAGCTGAAGATGCAGATTCCGAAGGCCTGGTCGCCGCTCATCGGAACCCAGCCGGGTATCCCCTCGACAGGAGTGCCGGCGATCCGCACCGTGGAGACCGGCCCGGGGACCGACGTGAGCTGGCCGACGGTCTTGTTGGCGAACAGGTCGACCACCGCGTGCGCCACCGGGCCGGGAGTGACCGCGACGCCGAGCATGGTGGCGAAGGTGACGTGTGGTTCGAACGAGTAGCGCACCCGGGACATGGACGTGGCGATCGCGTCGATGAGCTCGTCGGCGTCGTCGATCCCCAGCGGCAGGCGCATGAGGATGATCGTGAGGTGGTTGCCCAGTTCCTCCGGCAGTTCGTCAGCCACCGGCTCGATGGACATCGGCACCATGAGATTGATGTCCGAGACCCGACGATCGCCGTGGGTGTCGAGGTACTCGGTGAGCGCCCTGGACACCGCCGCGAGCATCACGGTGGTGACCGTGGTGTCGTGCGCCTTCGCCACCCTCTTGATCGCCGCGAGGTCCAGCCCGGCGATCCAGGAGACCTTCTTCCGGGCGTGGGCGTGGCCACTCCACGACAGCTCCGGCGATCTGGGTTCGAACAGCAGCCGGAAGGTCGCACGGTAGGTGTTGGTCGTCCTGTTGGTGGGGTCGATGGTGTCGGCCAGGGATTCCACGACGCGCGTGGGCACCCTGGTGACCCCGCGGCCCGGGGCCACCACGGCCCTGACCAGCCGCGTGAGGGTCCACGGGAACGTGACCGTGGCGCCGGCGAGACCGCGGGCGATACCGACCGAGTCCCGGACCATCCCCACCCCGGCGCGGCCGACCGTCCGGAGGATCCCGTCTCCACCAGGGGAGAGGGGCCGGCCCACCCGGGGCAGCGGGATGTCGTCATCGCTGTCACACAGACCCAGGACCAACTGGGTCAGCCGGACGCCGTCGACCATCGCGTGCTGGACCCGGAACAGGACCAGCGCACCCTCCCGCCCGGCCTCCCGCCCGGCCTCGTGGCCGTGGCCGTGGTAGCCCTCGAGGAACTCGGCCCGCCACAAGGGGCGGTCGTCAGGGAGCTGGATGCTCATCTGCTCGGAGACGTACGCCTCGGCCTCGGCCCGCCCGCCCGGCGCGGGGAGCCGCCCGCGGATCAGGTGGTGGGAGAGGTCGAAGTCGGGATCGTCCTCCCAGTACCACCGCCTGCCCTCGCGAACCGGGACCCGGCGGAACACCGGGTGGGGTTCGACCATCCGCGACGCGATCGCCTCGGAGACCGCGTCCCAGTCGGGGATCTCCGAGAACCACACCAGCGACGTGATGTACATGAGGTTGTCGGGGCGGTCCATGTGCAACCACAACTGATCCCGCAGCGGAATCCTGACCCTCGTCCTCTCCCCCATCGTCCCCGACCCTTCCCCCCAGCCGCGATCGACCACCGAGCCATCTGCGCTCCACTCCAGGCTAGAACAGGTGTGACCGACATCACGGGGGTTCTCCCGGTTCGCCACGACTACCGGGGACCACTCGCCTGGTGAGGAGAGGCGCGTCGACGGCAGTCCTCAGGCCGGGGCCTCCCAGCCGTCGAAGGTCGCGAACTGACCCTCGATCATCTCGGCGACCCGGCCCGGGTCCGGCACGAGCTCGGCATCGGTGGCGATCCCCACGGACACCGTGCCGTCATAGCTGAAGATGCAGATCCCGAGCGCCTGGTCGCCACTCATCGGCACCCAGCCGAGCATGCCCTCGACCGGGGTTCCCGCGAGCCGCACCTCGGAGACCGGACCGGGTACCGAGGTGAGCTGGCCGACGGTCTTGTTGGCGAACAGGTCGACCACCGCGTGCTGCACCGCGGTGGGGGTGACGGCCACGCCGAGCATGGTGGCGAAGGTGATGTGTGGCTCGAACGAGTAGCGCACCCGGGTCATGGACGTGGTGATGGCCTCGATGAGTTCGTCCGCGTCGTCGATCCCCAGCGGCAGGCGCATGAGGATGAGAGTGATGTGGTTGCCCAGCTCCTCCGGGAGGTCGTCGGTGCTCGGTGTCAGCGAGACCGGCACCATGAGGTTCATGTCGGAGACCCGTCGGTCACCGCGGGCGTCGAGGTACCGGGTGAGCGCCTTGGACACCGCGGCGATCATCACCGAGGTGACGGTGGTGTCGTGCTCCGCCGCCACCCTCTTGACGGCCGCGAGGTCCACCCCGGTGACCCAGGAGACCTTCTTCCGGGCGTGGGCGTGGCCACTCCACGACAGCTCGGGGGAACGGGGCTCGAACAGCAGGCGGAAGACCGAGCGGTAGGTGTTGGTCGTCATGTTGGTGGGATCGATGGTGTCGGCGAGGGATTCCACGACACGCGTGGGCACCCGGGACAGCTCCCCGCCCGGGGCCACCACGTCCCTGGTCAGTCGCGCCATCGTCACGGGGAATCTGATCGTGGCGCCCGCGAGGCCGCGGGCGATGCCGAGCGTGTCCTTGGCCAGCCCTGCCCCGGCCTGGCCCACCGCGCCCAGGACACCGCCGCCCGATGAGGACAGCTCCCGACCCACGTTGGGCAGCGGGTCGTCGTCGTCGCGGTCGCACAACCCCAGGACCAGCTGGGTCAAACGGATCCCGTCGACCATCCCGTGCTGGACGCGGAACAGCAGGAGCGCCCCCTCCCGGTCGCCACCGTGACCGTGGTAGCCCTCGATGAACTCGGCGCGCCAGATGGGGCGGTCGTCGGGGAGTTGCAGCCCCATCTGCTCGGCGACGTGCGCCTCCGCCTCGGCGCGCCCGCCCGGCGAGGGAAGGCGCCGTCGGACCAGATGGCGGGAGATGTCGAAGTCGGGATCGTCCTGCCAGTACCACCGTCGGCCCCGTCGCACCGGGACCCGGCGGAACACCGGGTGGGGTTCGACCATCCGCGACGCGATCGCCTCGGTGACCGCGTCCCAGTCGGGGACCTCGGCGAACCACATCACCGAGTTGATGTACATGAGATTGTCCGGGCGGTCCATCATCAGCCACAGCTGGTCCCGCAGTGGAATCCGGACCCTCGTCTCCGTCATCGTCCCCGGCCCCTCTCGCCCGCCCCGCTCACCGTCATGTACTCGCCGCCCCAGGCTAGAGCAGCTGTGACCGGGATCACGTCACTCCCCCCGAGACGGCGGGACAATGGCGAGATGCGCACCATCCACACACCGGACGATCCCCCGGCCAAGGGCTTGTACGCCCTGCTCACGGCATCGGTCACTCCCCGGCCCATCGCCTGGGTCTCGAGCGTCTCCGCCGCCGGGGTGTCGAACCTCGCGCCGTATTCGTTCTTCACCGTGGCCTGCGCCGACCCCGCGATCCTCTCGGTCACCTCGATCGGCCGCAAGGACACGTACCGCAACGTGGTCGAGACCGGGGAGTTCGTGGTGAACATCGGCACCGAGTCGCTGATGGAGCTCATCAACGCCACCTCGGCCCCGGTCGGCCCGGAGGTCGACGAGTTCGTCCTCTCCGGCCTGACCGCCGAGCCCTCCGAGGTGGTGTCGGCGCCGCGGGTGGCCGAGGCGCCGATCGCGTTCGAGTGCGTGCGCCATGACGTGATCGACCTCGGCACCAGTGCGATGCTCCTGGGCCGCGTAGTGAGCGTGGCGATCTCCGGTGATGTCCTGGCGGACGACGGGCTCCCCGACTTCGACGCACTGCTCCCGCCCTCCCGGCTGGGCCGCCACCAGTGGGGACTGGCGCCGCGGACGAGGGAGCTGCCTAGGCCGAGGAAGTAGGCGGAGTCGAGACCCGCCGCCAGCCCCCGGCCCTCGGTTCGCGGCGACCTGCAGGCGCTCCCGCGCCTGACGTCTCGCTCGCGCGCCTGTGCGACTCCTCGGTAGCCGCCCGCCGCCACGGCGTCTTGCG
>NZ_JAALEE010000044.1:0-4399 GCF_014145265.1 Dietzia sp. CW19
GCATCGGCCGGAGCCGAGTCGTCGCCCCACAGCAGGGCGGCGCTGCGCCCGCGCAGGACACCCTCGGGCCAGCTCCGGGCCAACGCCACGCTCCGTAGCCGGAGGTCGTCGACCTGGTCGTCCCGACGGTAGTGCCCGTGCCAGATCCGGACGTAGCGACCGCGGTCCCGTGGATCGGGCACTGCCGCGGCCAGTTCGGCTGTGGTCAACGGGCCCGGCGGCAGCCCCGCCGGGTCCGGCGGGGTTGAGGTGCGCGGTTCCCGCGCGCTCGAGGTCTGCACTCGGATCGGGGCTGGTGCTCTCATGCCTCCCACTGTGCGGCACGTGGCCGCCCGACCAGGACCGACGAGCGCCTTCACCGACCCCCGCTGTGGACAGGTCGACCCTGTGGATGACGGACGGATCCAGGCACGTGAACGGGTCGGCCCGGTTCTCAGACGCGGTCGTGCAGGGTGACGTGATATCCATCGGGGTCGGCAAAGGTGAAGGTGCGACCGAACGGGCCGTCGACGGGCTCGGAGACGATGGTCCGGCCGTCCGCGGCGAGGGCGTCGTGGACGGCGTCGACATCGGTGGCGTGGAGCCAGATCGCCACACCGAGGCCCGGTTGATCGACTGAAGCGAGATCGGTGCCGGGAACGATCTCCCTGAGCGCGAAAGCGATCGGCTCGGTCTGGAAGACGACGGCGTGTGGCGGTCCGGCCGGTGAGCGTACGAGCCCCAGATAGCGCTCGTAGAACGCCTGGGAACCGGCGAGGTCGCGCACCTGGAAGGAGATGAAGTCGGGGCCGGTGGCGGGCATGGAGGGTCTCCTGTCGACTGTGTCAGTTATCTGACACAGTCAATCTATGTCAGAATACTGACATGGGTCAAGACGATGAGGGGGTCGATCTCGGGTCGTCGCTCGGTTACTTGCTGAAACAGGCGTCGACCGCCCTCCGCAGAGCGATGGAAGAAGCCCTCCGCCCCCTCGGACTGAGCGTGACGCAGTACGCGTGCCTCGAGCTCCTGGCGCAGCGCCCGGGATTGTCGAACTCGGAACTCGCGCGGGGGGCGTTCGTCACCAGGCAATCGATGAGCGTGGTGCTTCACACGCTGGAACGCCAGGGATACGTCGCCCGTCCGGCCGAAGCACCTGTAGGTAAGGTGCTGCCCACCCGGCTCACCTCCAGTGGACGTCTCGAACTCCGGGCGGCGACGGCGGCGGTCCGATCCGTCGAGGTCAGCATGCTGGCCGGCATGACCGAGGACGAACAGACCGAGGCGTTCCGCGCGCTGCAGCGGATGGTCCGGTCCCTGAGCGACGCGGGCGACGACTCATAGCCGTACCGGATGAACCGCCGTCCGCTCCAGCCGGTCCTTCCTACACCCGTACAACCGCGCCCCTACACCCCGTACAGCCGCGCCCAGTTCTCCCGCGTGGTGAGGCGGGCCTGCGCCTCGCGCCACCGCGCCTGGGCCGCGGGGGCCTCGCGGACGAACCGCGCGAGCAGGGAGGCCAGGCGCTTCTGCAATTCCGTGACCCGCTGCGGGTCGACCTTGCGGTGGTGCACCCCGGTCTGCGAGGCGTCGGTCACGTACACCTCGTCGAAGAGCGAGACGTGCCACCAGGCCGCGTCCTCGTAGGGGACGGCCACGACCCCACGACGCTGCCGTCCGAGCTTCTGGACGAGCAGCCGTTTTCCCAGCACCTGGTCCTCGCGGTCCTCGCGGGGGATCCCCACCTTGCGCTCCACCCTGATCCCCGCGGGAAGGGCGTCGACGGCGAGCTTGGCCGTCTCCGGGTATCCCGCGCGTTCGGCGCGGATCCCGGCCAGGGCGGCCTGCCCGCCATCACCGACACCGTGGGCACCGTCGGGGCCGTCGAGGAACGCCTCTATGCCGCGCATGCGGGTGGCGGCGAGACCGTACTGCATCGCCACGAGCGCCCGCAGGACACTCCGGCCCAGGTTCGTGGCCATCGCGCGCGGATCGATCCCCTGGCGGATGGCGGCGGTGGTCAGCGAATTGCGCATCGAGAAGAACTGACCGAAGTCGTCGCCGTCCTTCCAGTAGAAGTCGGCGTGCCACACGGCCGCCCCCTGAAGGGTGCAGGTGGGCATCCCGGCCTGTCGGCACCGCAACCCGTACTCGATGTCGTCCCACTGGAAGAAGTACGGCAGGGGCAACCCGACCCTCTCCACCGCCTCCCCCGGCACCAGACAGGACCACCACGCGTTGTACTCGGCGTCGACCCGCCGCTCCTGCCGGTTCTCCACCACGGACTCGTCGCGCAGGGCGAACTCGTCCGCGTCCAGCCCGCCCTTGAGCTGATCGAGCTGCGTGCGCTCGGCCGAGACCAGCAGGTAATCCGGGTTGAACAGGTACAGCATCTGCGCGCCGACGAGCATCGGCTCGCGGGTGAGGGCCGCGAAGGCGAACAGCCGCAACACCGTCTCGGGCTCGACCCGGACGTCGTCGTCCATGAGCAGCACGTCCACCGGCCCGGTGGAACCGGGCGCGGTGGCCTCGAACATCCCGCGGCTGAACCCGCCGGCGCCGCCGAGATTGGGCTGGCGCAGGTAGTGCAGCCGCTCGCCGAACTCCCCGGCCGCGCGCCGGAACGCCTCCCGCGTCTCGACCAGGTCGGTCCCCTGATCGGTCACGTAGAGGTCGTCGATCAGCTCGGCCACCACCGGGTCCGAGGCCAGCGAGTCGACGGTGGCGGCGCAGTCGTCCGCCCTGTTGAAGGTGCAGATGGCCACCGCCGCGCGGCGGGCCGGGCTCGTCGTCGTCACACCCCACGTCACCTCGGACACGGTCGCCTCGGCGTCCACGGCGTGGAACTCCAGCCACATCGCGCCACCGTCGACGAACGTGTCCACCGGCACGTGCAACACCGCCATCCCGTCCCCCTGGTGGTGGAACACGTCCACGGTGCGCACGTGGGAACCGATGTCGGACGCGCGGACCAGGACGTCGAGGCGCCCCTCGGACTCCACCGCGACCCGCACGGTGAGGCTGGTGACCGTGGTCCAGCGCTGCCAGTAGGAGGCCTCGAACCGGCCGAAGTAGGTGTTGGTGTCGACGACGGCCCCGGCGTCCAGGTGCAGCTCGGCGCGCGTGCGGCGCACGACCCCCCGCACGATCCGCGAGTACAGGTCGTCGTTGACCCACCTGCGCGGGCCCGAGAACAGGGTGCGCTGCACCAGCAGGTCGCGCTCGTCGGGGGCGGAACCGGCGTCGGCACCTGCGGCTGTCACGGTGGTGGCGTCCATGTGGCGGGTGCTCCTGGGGAGTCGGGGCGGAGGTCGTCTCACTCCCGGGCGACTGCTGGCCCGGGCGCGCCGTCCAGGCTAACCCCGGCCGGGCGGTAACTCGGGAGGGCGGTCAGCGCACCCGGAAGATCACGGTCCGCTGGACGATGAAGTTGGTGACCGTCGCCACGCCCTGCGCGATGACGTAGCCGATCGTCGTGGCCCAGAACGTGCTCCAGCCCAGGTCGTGGAACCACGGCACCAGCAGCATGAACAGGCCCCACTGCACGCCGAACATCAGCGCGTACAGGCCCATCGTGGCGACGAAGCGGGCGCGGGAGGGCTCGGCCTGGAACGTCCACCGGCGGTTGAGCGAGTACGCCGTGAGGGTGCCCGCCACGAAGGACAGCGCCTTGGCCGGTCCGTAGCCCAGACCGAACAGCATCAACAACTGCAGCAGGCCGTAGTCGACGACCGCGGAGAGTACGCCCGTGAGGAAGAAGCGGGTGACCTGGGTCCGGAAGTCCGTCGGCCGTGCCGGATCGGATTCGTGTCGGGCTTCGAGCGGGTCGACGGCCCCGCGCAGGGAGTCGAGGACGGAATCGTCCGGGATGTCCGCGCCGCCGGTAGGTGTACTCACCAGGACAGCGTAGGTCGCGGCCGCCCCGCACGAACACCGGCACGACGACTTGTGCTCGGCCCCCGGACATGCGATCGTCGTTCCATCGCGCGCCCACCAGCGCGCCTCTGGTCGAACAGACGGGCGACACCTCCGCCGACAGCGTTCGATTCCGCGGGAGCGATCAGTTCCGGCCACCCCATCTCCGCACGGCGTCCACACCACCAGGTCCGCGCCACAGCCCCGGGTGAGCCGACGTCGCCTCCGCACCGCATCGCCAGAAGGACTCGTCGGCACCGCCCGTGGCGGCCCGTCGTCGGTCCTTCTCCCGACGACCAGGAGGAACCCCGTGTCCCAGTACCGCAACCCGGCCCTCACCACCGCGCCGACCGTCTTCTCGTACACGCCGACGGGACGGGCCGTCCCGACGTCGTCGCCGTTGCGCACGCCCGACCGACGCCCGGCGGCGCCGTCGTGCACACCCACCGGTCGGGTGGTCCTCTCGACGCCGACCACGCGCGGCTCCGCCTGAGCAGACCGCCCC
>NZ_JAALEE010000004.1:0-6212 GCF_014145265.1 Dietzia sp. CW19
CGTGCGCGCGCCCGGCGCCGCGATCGATGCTCACGATGGCGCCGGTCCACACCCCGTGGCGCCGGCCGGCCTCCGCGACGGCGGGGAGGATGAACCCCAGCGCGTCCTCGGCCGTGTCGAAGGCGGCCGACTTGTCCGGGATGGAGGCGAACTCGAGCGCCACGACGCCTTGTGCGGCGGCGTCCGCCACCACCTCGTCGAGCAACCGACCGAGCCGCTCCGGGGTCCTCAGGAGCGAGATGAGCAGGCCGTAGGCGTCGAGGAAGCGGGTGAAGTCGGGGAACTCGACGAGCGGCGGGACCTCCACGCCGTCCTCGGCACACCACTCGCGCATCGTCTCGACCCGCATCGCGGCCTCGAGGTGGACGTGCAGGTGAGCCTTGGGCAGGGCGGCGAAGCGCTCGTACGCGGGGGAGTGCGCGGCCGGTGCCGGGTGGCTCATCCCTTCGGTTCGACGTCGCGCGCCTCGTCGGCGACGTGCTGCAGCGTCATCGGATCGGAACCGTCCCAGGACGTGACGTTCCGGGCCTGCGGCAGGTCGTCGCGGTGGAACACCGGGTTGTGGCCCTCGGCCTTCTGCCGCAGGTAGTGCTTCAGCAGTGCCACTGCGAGACCGCCCAGCGGGATGATCGCGATGAGGTTGATGGTGGCCATGACGCCCATGAACAGGTCGGCCAGGCCCCAGACCAGGTCGACCGACCCGAGCGCCCCGCCGACCACGGCGAGGAGCACGAGTCCGCGGAAGGCATTGATCGCACGCGGGCTCTCGCGGAGGAAGTTGATGTTGGCCTCGCCGTAGTACGAGTTCCCCAGGATCGAGGAGAAGGCCAGGAAGAAGATGACGACGGTGAGGAACGGCACGCCCCACTCGCCGACCTGTGAGGCCAGCGAGTCCTGTGTGAGGGAGATGCCCTCCCTGTCGCCGCCGAACTCCGGGTTTGCCAGCAGGATGATGAACGCGGTCGCCGAGCACACGATCAGCGTGTCGAAGTAGACGCCCAGAGCCTGGACCAGGCCCTGTTTGACAGGGTGTGAGACCGAGGCGGTGGCGGCGGCGTTAGGGACCGAACCCATGCCGGCCTCGTTGGAGAACAGCCCACGCCGCATGCCCTGCATGATCGCCGCGCCGATCGCGGCTCCCGCGACCTCCCGGAAGCCGAGGGCGTGACCGACGATGAGCGAGAGCATCTCCGGGACCTCGGTGATGTTGATCGCCACGACGATCAGGGCGACGACGACGTAGGCCGCTGCCATGACCGGGACCAGGATCTCGGTGACCGCGGACAGGCGACGCACGCCACCGAAGATGACCGCGCCGGTGACCGCTGCCAGGACGAGGCCGATCACCAGGCCCGACCCCGTTCCCTCGAGGCTGAACTGGTTGCGCACCGACTCGGAGATGGAGTGAGCCTGCACGGCGTTGAAGACGAACCCGTAGGTGAGGGTGATGATGACCGCGAACGCCACGGCCATGCGCTTCCACCCCAGCCCGTCGCGGATGTAGTAGGCGGGGCCGCCGATATAGGAGTCCCTGCCCTTGACCTTGTACAACTGCCCGAGGGTCGACTCGATGAACGCGGTGGCGCCGCCGATGATCGCGATGAGCCACATCCAGAACACAGCGCCCGGGCCGCCGACGGTGATGGCGATGGCCACGCCGGCGACGTTCCCGGTGCCCACGCGCGACGCAGCGGAGATGGTGAAGGCGCGGAAGGCGGAGATGCCCTTCTTGTCCGGCTCGATGTCGGAGGGTTTCTCGACGATCGTCCGCAGCATCTCCGGGAACATCCGCACCTGGACGATCAGGGTGGTGAAGGAGAAGTACAGGCCGGCGATGACGAGTAGTGCGATGACCGCGTACCAGTAGACATCGTTGACGGATGCTATGAAGTCGGCGAGAGCGCTCACTCGGGAGACGGTAGTCGATCATCGCTGATGTGACGATGCGACTTACCCTGGGTGTCGTGACCGATTTATCGCCCACTGCTCCGGATGTCGCAGTCCTGTTCGAGGGCGGGGGGATGCGGGCGGTCCACACGGCGGGGGTCGTGGAGACGCTCATCGATGCGGGCATCCACGGTGGGATGGCTGCGGGGATCTCCGCGGGGGCCACGCACGTGGCCAACTATCTGTCGCGCGAGGGCGTCCGCGCGCGGAAGAGCTTCGTCGAACTCGCGGCGGACCCCAACTTCGGGGACTGGCGCAGCTTCGCCCGGGGGAAGGGGCTGTTCAACGCCGAGTACATCTACGAGCAGACCGGTCTGCCGGACCAGGTGTTGCCGTACGACTTCGACACGTTCTCCAGCAGCGGCACGGCCGCGAGGATCGGGACCCTCCGGTGTTCGGACGGTGCCACGGTCTTCTGGACCGAGGAGGACGCCTCGAGCATGCCGGAGCTCATGCGGATGGTCAGGTCGTCCTCGACGATGCCGGTGTGGATGCCGCCGGTGCTGATCGACGGCGAGTACTACGTGGACGGGGCCCTGGGCCATGACGGCGGGATCCCGCTGTCCGCGGCGCGGGAGGCCGGATACGAGAGATTTCTGGTGGTGCTGACCCAGCCGAGTGGATACCGGAAGATCCCGCCGCGGCGACTTACCCCGTTCTACCGCTCGTACTTCCGGCGGTTCCCGGCGGTGGGGGAGGCCCTCCTGCACAGGTGGGCGCTCTACAACGAGACGCTCGACGAGATCGAGGCTCTCGAGGAGTCTGGCGACGCGGTGGTGTTCCGTCCGGAGCGCGTGTTGATCCGGAGTTACGAGCGCAGGGTCGACCGTCTCGCGGAGGCCTACGTCCTGGGGAGGGCGCAGGCGCGGCGAGAGGTCGACGTCTGGCTTGAGTTCTGCGGGATGTGACGGGCGCGCGAGATGACACGCCCTGCGAAATGCGAAGCGCCCCGGTGGCGGACCACCGGGGCGTGTCGAGTTTCGCTCAGGAACCGAAGAGCGCCGCGCCTCCGGCGAGGGTGCCGAGGATGTAGGCGGGCAGGCCGAGGAAGCCGTCGATCGCTGCCGAGCCGGTGCCCGTGTCGGGAAGGAGATCGGCGGAGCCGCTGGCGAGGTTGGCCCAGAATTCAGAGAACATGTGATGTCCTTTCGAGAGAGGGTGCCCCACGGGGTGGTGGGGTACGTCACTCACGGTACGGACGAATGCCGACCGTTTCCACACTTCGTCTGCCGAGACAAAGCTTCTCAGCGTATTCGTAACAGTTTCGCTGCGGGGTTCCTACTTGATGAAGATCGTCCTATAGTCGGACCAGGGCGACCGAGATGTAGTCCAAGGGGTGGGCTGACCAGGGCCGCTCTGGAAGGAGTTCATCATGTTGGGAAGTCTCTATGAGGTCGCCGGTTCGTCTATTGAGGCGACGGCCAGCCTCGCCCAAGATTCGGGATCGACCCTGGTCGATGTAGCCACCGCTCTGCCGACGTTGGTTCTCGCCTTGCTGTGGGAGACCGTGTTCGGTGTCGCCGAGGACCTCGGGTCGTCGATGCCGGTGTTGTGACCGCCTCCACCGCGCCGCCCCGGCCCCGGTCCTCACCTACGGGCTGGGGCCGGTCGCGTGAACCTCGCCGGGGGTAGCACTCATTAGACAGACCTGTCTGTCGACCGCTACCCTCGCGGACATGACCGGTACAGACGCCGCCGCCCGCCCCGCTCGTCCCGCCCGCGCCCCCAAGCCGCAGGGCCAGTGGAAGATCGACGGCAAGCTCACGCTCAACCACAACGAGGAGTTCAAGCTCACCGACGACGCGCTCAACGTGCGCCAGAGGATCCTCGACACCTACTCCAAGGAGGGGTTCGCCTCCATCCCGTCCGACGACCTCTCGGGTCGGATGCGCTGGTGGGGCCTGTACACCCAGCGCAAGCAGGGGCTGGACGGCTCGCGGACCTCCAAGCTCGAGGCCGACGAGCTGCAGGACGAGTACTTCATGATGCGGGTCCGGACCGACGGCGGCGCGGTGACCACCGACCAGCTGCGGGTACTGGCGGGCATCTCGACCGACTTCGCCCGCGGCACCGCGGACATCTCCGACCGGCAGAACATCCAGTACCACTGGATCGCCATCGAGGACGTGCCCGAGGTCTGGCAGCGGCTCGAGGACGTCGGGATCGACACGGTCGAGGCCTGCGGTGACTGCCCGCGCGTGATCCTCGGCAGCCCGGTCGCCGGCGTGGCCGAGTCCGAGATCCTGGACCCGACCCCGGTGATCGCCGAGATCAAGGCCAAGTACATCGGCACGCCCGAGTTCTCCAACCTGCCGCGCAAGTTCAAGTCCGCCATCACCGGGCACCCGAGCCTCGACGTGGTCCACGAGATCAACGACATCTCGCTGGTGGGCGTCCGGCATCCGGAGCTCGGCCCGGGCTACGACCTCTGGGTGGGCGGCGGGTTGTCCACCAACCCGCAGCTCGCCACCCGCATCGGCGTGTTCGTCCGCCAGGAGGAGGCGGCCGAGGTGTGGGCCGGCGTGGTGGGGATCTTCCGCGACTACGGCTACCGGCGCATGCGCACCCGCGCCCGGCTCAAGTTCCTCATAAAGGACTGGGGCGCCGAGAAGTTCCGCCAGGTCCTCCAGGACGAGTACCTGGGCCGCGAGCTCCCGGACGGACCCGCTCCCGAGCGTGGCGTGGGTTCGGGCGACCACGTGGGCGTCTACGAGCAGAAGGACGGCCGCTTCTACGTCGGCGCCGCCCCCACCGTCGGCCGCGTGGGCGGCGAGAAGCTCTCGCAGGTCGCCGACCTCGCCGAGGCCGCGGGCTCCCACCGGGTCCGCTTCACCCCGCACCAGAAGCTGCTCGTCCTGGACGTCGAGCCGGAGAAGGTCGAGGAGTTGGTCGAGGGACTGGCCGCCATCGGGCTGCACGCCCGCCCGAGCTCGTTCCGCCGCTCCACCATGGCGTGCACCGGCATCGAGTTCTGCAAGCTCGCCTTTGTCGACACCAAGGACACCGCCACCGCGCTGATCGGCGAGCTCGAGAACCGGTTCGCCGACGACGCGCCCCTGCGCACGCCGTTGTCGATCCACCTCAACGGCTGCCCCAACAGCTGTGCGCGCATCCAGACCGCCGACATCGGCCTCAAGGGCCAGCTGCTCGACGGCGACACCCCGGGCTTCCAGGTCCACCTCGGTGGCGGCCTGGCCTCCCAGGACCAGGAGTCGGGTGGGCTCGGCCGCACGGTCCGCGGACTCCGCGTGCCGTCCGCGGACCTGCCCGACTACGTGGAGCGCGTGATCCGCAAGTACATGGAGACCGGTGCCAGCGGCGAGACGTTCGCCGAGTGGGCCCACCGTGTGGAGGAGGAGGTTCTGGTATGACCGCAGTCGCACTCGATCTGCTGCCCCGCAGCACCGTCCTGACCCCCGGCCCCGGCCGGCGTCGGACCACCGAGGAACTCAAGGCCATCGCCGAGGACGCGGCGCGTCGATTCGACGACCGCGGGCTCTACGGCCACCACGGCGAGGTCGACCCCGCCGAGGTCCTGGCCTGGGCGGGCGAGACCTTCGGCGACGCCCTCGCCGTGGCCTGCTCGATGGCCAACACCGTGGTGCCGGAGATGACCGCGCAGTACGCCCCGGGAGTGGACGTGCTCTTCCTCGACACGGGGTACCACTTCTCGGAGACCATCGGCGTCCGGGACGCCCTCGCGTCCACACCGGGCCTGAACGTCGTGGACGTGCGCAGCCCCGCGAGCCGCGAGGAGCACGAGGCCGCGCTCGGCCCGCGCCCGTTCGAGACGAACCCGGAGCTGTGCTGCCGCCTGCGCAAGGTGGAGCCGCTCGACGCGGCGCTGTCCGGATACGAGGCGTGGATCACCGGTCTGCGCCGGGTGGACACCGACCACCGCGCCGGAGCGGCGATCGTGGAGTGGGACGCCAAGCACTCGATGATCAAGATCAACCCGCTCGTGGCGTGGACCCTGGATCGCGTCCACGCCTACGCGGAGGAGCACGGGTGCCTCCTCAATCCCCTGCTCGACGACGGCTTCCCGTCGATAGGCTGTGAGCCGTGCACCCACCGCGTCGAAGCCGGAGCGGATCCGCGCTCAGGTCGCTGGGCCGGTTCCTCCAAGACCGAGTGCGGCATCCACCTGTGACGATCGCGTTCGCTGACGCCGCCCCCGCGGCCGAGCGGCCGGCGGCACCCGCGTTGGACGGCCTCCCCCTGACGGTGGGGCTGTCCGCGCGCGAGGTGCTGGTGGTGGGCGCGGG
>NZ_JAALEE010000466.1:0-1181 GCF_014145265.1 Dietzia sp. CW19
GGCGGGTCCGGCTCGGACGAGCACTGGGCCCGCGGGCTGCAGCGCGCGGTGATGACCGGCGTGTCCTACATGATCCCGTTCGTCGCCGCCGGCGGCCTGTTGCTGGCGCTGGGGTTCCTGTTCGCCGGGTACGACGTGGCGTTTGTCTGGCAGGAGGTGGCCACCGGGTTCACGTTGACCGACCTGCCCGGCCAGGTCTGGTACCTCGACGGCGAGATCGTCTCCGCCGGGACCGCCGGAGCCGAGATGCTCACCCACGCGGGCCTGCGGTTGTACATCGGCGCCGTGCTGTTCGCGATCGGCCAGGCCGCGATGGGATTCATGATCGCGGTCCTGTCCGGCTACATCGCCTACGGTCTGGCCGACCGCCCGGGCATCGCGCCGGGCTTCGTGGGCGGCGCCCTCTCGGCCACCCTCGGCGCCGGATTCATCGGCGCGCTCGTCACCGGCATCCTCGCCGGCTACCTGGTGCGGTGGATGACCACCTGGAAGACCCCGCGCTGGCTGTCCGGCCTCATGCCGGTGGTGCTGATCCCGCTGCTCGGTTCGCTCGCGATCGGCCTGCTGATGTTCCTGCTACTCGGTCGCCCGTTGGCCTCGCTGACCTCCGCCATGGAGTCGTGGCTGGGCGGGATGAGCGGTTCCTCGGTGATCCTGCTGGGGATCATCCTGGGGCTCATGATGTGCTTCGACCTCGGCGGACCGGTCAACAAGGCCGCGTACACCTTCGCCACCGCCGGACTGGTCGCCGACAACCCGGCCTCGCTCCGGATCATGGCGGCCGTGATGGCCGCAGGCATGGTGCCGCCGCTGGCCATGGGCCTGGCGACGGTCGTCCGCAAGCGGCTGTTCAGTGAGGTCGAGCAGGAGAACGGCCGGGCCGCGTTCCTGCTGGGCGCCAGCTTCATCACCGAGGGCGCGATCCCGTTCGCCGCCGCCGACCCCGTCCGCGTGATCCCGTCCATGATGGCCGGTGGCGCGGTCACCGGAGCGCTCATCATGGCATTCTCGGTGGAGTCGTACGCGCCGCACGGCGGCCTGTTCGTGGTGTTCGCCATCAGCCCGGTGTGGGGTTACCTCGTAGCCATCCTCGCGGGGATGCTGGTCTCGACCACCGCGGTGATCCTGGCCAAGAGCGCCCGCCGCGATCCCGCCCCCGTCGCGGCACCGGCGCCCGCCGC
>NZ_JAALEE010000467.1:0-4234 GCF_014145265.1 Dietzia sp. CW19
GGCACCGGGCGGCGTGCGGCGGGCGGCGTGTGCGAGGGCCGCCCGGGGAGTCGGACACTCGTCTACGATCGTGGAACACGTTCTTGTTTTCTACCTCTCGGAGGTCCCCGTGGTCGTCGTCCATGACAAGCTCTTCTCCGGCACTCGCTGGACAGACCCCCTCTCCACCGGGGTTCTCGAGGTGACCTCCCCGGCCACGAACGCCGTCGTCGGGCGCGTGGCCGAGACCACCACGGAGGACGTCGACGAGATGGTCAGCCAGGCCCGGGACTCCTTCGAGTCGGGCGTGTGGCGGCTCACCCCGCCCGCCGAGCGCGGCGCGCTGATCGGCCGGGTCGCCGACATGCTCGAGGAACGCCAGGGCGAGGTCTGCCAGATCCTCTCCGACGAGATGGGCACCCCTCCCGGGACCGCCGCGATGATCCAGGTGACACCCACGCTCGGCGTGCTGCGGTACTACGCGAAGCTGGCCGCGGACTTCCCGTGGTCCGAGGTCCGGCACGGCGACTACGGCGCCTCGGTGGTCACCCGTCAGCCCGTCGGTGTGGTGGCCGCCGTCACCGCGTGGAACGTCCCGCTCTACCTCAACTCCGCCAAGCTCGGCCCGGCCCTGCTCTCGGGCAGCTCGGTGGTCCTCAAGCCGTCGTCCGCGACCCCGCTGTCCGCGCTGTGGCTGGCGGACCTGTTCCGCGAGGCCGGACTGCCCGAGGGTGTGCTGTCCGTGGTGACCGGCCCGAGCTCCGTGGGCGACCACCTGGTCTCGCACCCGGAGGTCGACAAGATCTCGTTCACCGGTTCCACGGGGGTCGGCAAGCACATCGCCGGGATCGCCGCGCAGAACCTCACCCGCTGCTCGCTCGAGCTCGGCGGCAAGAGCGCGGCGATCATCCTCGAGGACGCCGACATCGCCGCCAACGCCGGGACCATGGTGTTCTCCGCCCTGATGAACTCAGGCCAGGCGTGCGTGTCCCAGAACCGCATCCTCGCCCCGCGGTCGCGCTACGACGAGGTCGTGGAGGCCCTGGTCGAGAACGTCAAGGCCATGCCGGTCGGCGACCCGTCCGCCGAGGGCACCGCGTTCGGCCCGCTGGCCAACCACAAGCAGAAGGACAGCGTCGAGGGGTACATCCGCAAGGGTGTCGAGGAGGGCGCGACCATCGCCTACGGCGGCGGGAAGGTCGAGGGACTGCCCGCCGGCGTCGCCGAGGGTGCCTTCGTCCAGCCGACCGTGTTCACCGACGTCGACAACTCCATGACCATCGCCCAGGAGGAGATCTTCGGGCCCGTGCTCCAGGTCATCGCGTACGACACCGTCGACGAGGCCGTGCGGATCGCCAACGACTCCGAGTTCGGTCTGGCCGGAGCCGTGTACTCGGCCGACCCGGACGCCGCGCTCGCCGTGGCGCAGCGGGTGCGCACCGGCACCATGGGCATCAACTGGTACGCCTTCGACCCGAGCGCGCCGTTCGGCGGCTTCAAGAACTCCGGCCTCGGCCGCGAGAACGGACCCGAGGGGCTGGACGCCTACTGCGAGCTGCAGAGCGTGCTCATGCCGTTCGGATGGCAGGCGCCCGCGGAGTGAGCCCCGTCTGAGCGTGGCGGGGATCGCCCGGCCGGGCGGCCCCCACCACCCGGCACGACTGCGGCGCCGGACCCGATCACGGGTCCGGCGCCGCAGTGGTCCGGTCGGGGTGGAGCGGTCACTCCACGCGGTAGCCGACGCCCCGGACGGTGTGGACCTTGTTCTCACCGATCTTGCGGCGCAACGACCGGATGTAGACGTTGACGATGTTCGAACCGGGGTCGAAGTCCATACCCCACACGCTCTCGAGCAACTGCTCACGGCTGATGGTCTCGCCCTTGTTGCGCAGCAACATCTCCAGCAGCGAGTACTCGCGGTTCGTGAGTTCCTGGATCCGGCCGTCGACCTCGACCCGGCGGGTGCGGATGTCCAGGCGCATGCCGGCGTGCTCGAGGATGCCGGGGTCCTCCGACGCCTCGTGCTCGCGCAGGCGGAGCCGGATACGGGCCAGCAGCTCCGGGACACGGAAGGGCTTGACCATGTAGTCGTTGGCCCCGGAGTCCAGTCCCTCGACGGTGTTCGCGACGCTGTCGCGGGCCGTGAGGATGATGACGGGAGCCGCGAACCCGCGGTCGCGCGCCTCGCGGAGCAGCGTCAGGCCGTCGATGTCCGGCAGGCCGATGTCCAGCAACATCAGATCGATGTCGGAGATGGTCGACAGGATGGACCGCGCGCTGTCCCCGTCCACCGCCTCGAGTGCGGTGTACTCGGCGCCGCCGAGTGCCTTGACCAGTACCGAGCGGATGAGGTCGTCATCCTCCACGACGAGCACATTCGTCATGCAACCCTCCTTCTAAGACAATGGAGTATTCCACGCGGAGCACGTGATTCGAGCGTGTCATCAGGTCGTGTCCCCGGGTGCGCCGGATCGCCGGTTCCGCTCGTACCGCCCCCTGCCGGATCGGCGGCGACGCTCGGGCCCCCGACCGACCGTGGGGGCGGCCTCGTCGAGGTCGGTGTCCACCTCGTCCCCGGCGTCGGAATCGAAGCTCGCGGGGACGTAGGGGACGACGATGCAGAACGCGGCGCCCCCGCCCTTGGCGTTGAACGCGAACGCGCGGCCCCCGTGGGCCCGGGCGATCGTCGCGACGATCGCCAGGCCCAGCCCGGTTCCCCCGCGACCGTCGCGGAGCTGACCGCGGGCGGTGTGGAACCGCTCGAAGATGGTCTCCTCCTCGCCGGGCGGGATCCCCGGGCCGCTGTCGCGCACCCACCACAGCAACCGGCGTCGGTAGTTCTCGCGATGCGGCGGGTCGGGCAGTGGGCCGACCGCCAGATCGTCGGTGACCGTCGGGTCCCCCGGGGCGATCACCCGGCAGCCGATCTCGATCAGGTCCCCCGGTCCGGTGAACCGCACGGCATTGGAGCAGAACTGGATGAGCGCCTGGGTGATCCGGTGCTGGTCCAGCAGGGCGACGTCCTCGGCGTACGGCAGCACCGACCACTCGCGGTCGGCGATCACGTCGATCTTCGCCTCGACGTCCAGAACCAGTTCCGCGACGTCGGTGGGGGCGGTCTGGAGGAAGTCGGGGCGGTCGGAGCGCGCCAGGGTGAGCAGGTCCTCGACGATGCGGGTCATCCGGGACAGCTCGTCCTGCATGATCCGGGTGGTCTCGGCCCGCTCCTGCGGATCCTCCGGCATGAGATCCAGGTTCCCCTGGACCACGGTCAGGGGCGTGCGGAGCTCGTGGCCGGCGTCGTCGAGGAACTCCCGCTGCGTCCGATAGGCCTCCTCCACGCGCTCGAGCATCGCGTTGACCGTGTCGGCCAGGGAGACGATCTCGTCCGGTCCGTCGACGGGGACCCGTCGTGACAGGTCCGCGGCCGAGATCGTCTCCGCGGCCTCACGGATCCTCCGGACGGGGACGATCATCCGGCCGGCCAGGAGCCAGGCGACGAGCGCGCTGAGGACGATGCCGCCGGCGCCGGTGCTCAGCAGGAGGTCGGCGACGCGACCGGTGTCCTCGCGGGTGGGTGCGTCACTGATCGCGACCACGATGTTGGTCGGCCCGGCCGGGCCGTCGACCTCGGCCTTCCGCCACCGCACGGTGCCGTCGATGATACCGGACCCCTCATCCGACACCAGCCCGATCCGTTGGATCTGGGACCGCATGGCCGGGGGGAACAGGGTGTCGTCGTCCGAGCTGAACCTCGAGAGCGTGAACTGCGTCCCCGAGGTGGTGGCGGTCCCCACGAGGAGCAGCTCGGCCGACGGGTACTGCTGCGCCAGATACGCGCGGATCAGCTGCTCGGTGGTGGGGTTCTCCGACTCGGCCGACGGCAGGATCCCCGCGTCCATGAACGTCGAGAAGTCCGCGGCCTCGCGGTTGAGACGGGCGTCGGTCGTCCGTTCGGCGGTGAGATGGAGCACCTGCAGCGTGAACAGCACCATGGCGGCGAACACGGCGGCAGAGGTGAGGGTGATTCCCAGCGTGATGCGCAGGCGCGCCGAGTACCACCATCGGACCGAGGGCGCCCTTCCCAGCCGCGGGGTCACTCCGGCGAGGAACGGGCGTAGGACCGCGAGGAGTCCCGGAGCGCCCCGTCGCTGCGCGGGTGTGCCGAGGCGTGCGGGGGCGGCCCCGTGGTCCCCGCGTGATCTGGGCGCCCTGTCTCAGCGGCGTGCGGCGGTGGTGTGCGGTCGGTCTGGGG
>NZ_JAALEE010000468.1:0-1617 GCF_014145265.1 Dietzia sp. CW19
GCAAGGTCCTGCGCGAGCCCGCTGGCTCGGGTTCGGGCTCGGGCTCGGGTCCCGGGGCTGGATCGGGCGGTGGATCGGGCGGTGGTTCGGCATCCGCCGCGACCGCCGGCTCCGCCGGGTCCGGGCTCAGCTCGGGTGACGAGCGGGCGCTGCGCAAGGAGATGTCCAAGATCGAGCGCCAGATGCTCAAACTCGATCAACGACAGGCCACGATCCACGAGGCCCTCACCGCCGCCGCAGGGGAGGCGCTCGACACGGAGAAGCTCGCGTCCCTCGACCGTGATCTCAAGGACGTGAGCGCGGAGAAGGAACAGCTCGAGGAGCGCTGGATGGAGCTCGGCGAACAGGTCGAGGGCTGATCCACCCGCCGGCGCGAGAGCGGTGTGGACGTCGAACTTGGTCGTCTCTCCTGCGGTGAATCGAGCGTTTCACCGCGCTGGGCACGACCAGAATATGGGCGGAACACCTGATGCCAAGACCGAGCGGCGCGGTTCGTTGTGGATGCTCGTCGTCCCCATCCACAGGGGACGCCGGGGGCGGGCGTGAACGGTCACCGCGGGCGATGATCCTGAGGTGCCCCGTCCTCATCCTGCTGCGCCGTTCATCGGTAGTGCGGCGGTCGTGGAAGGCCATCTGTCCGGCCATCAGCTCAGGTCAGGACATCGTCGTCTGTTCCCCGACGTGTACCTCGCCACCGGAGCGCCCGCCACACCGGATGTAATGGTCCGCGGCGCAGCGCTATGGGCACCCGCTGGAGCCGTGATCGGCGGTCTCGCGGCGGCACTGATCCACCGGGAGCGGTGGTACGCGCCGGCCGCGGTCGAGAGAGAAGTCGACATCTACGCGGTCGGAACGGCACCCGCTCCGGGCCGTGTGCGGCTGCGTCGCCTCCGGCGTGCTCTGCCGGCGGGACAGGTGGAAGCGATCGGTGGACTCCGTGTGACCTCCGCTGCACGGACGGCCATCGACGTAGCGAGGTGGGAGGTCAACGACGATACGGCGATCGCGAAGATCGACGCCGTGTGCAATCGATCCCGGATCGCCGTCAGCGAGGTGAGTGCACTGGCACGGGGCCTGCGAGGGCTGCACGGTCTGCAGAGGGTGCGGAGCCTCCTCCGGTGGTGTGACCAGCGAGCTGATTCGCCGCCCGAGACCAGGCTTCGGCTGCTGATCGTCCGGTCGGACCTCCCCGACCCGACTCCGCAGGTCGAGATCCACAACGAGTACGGGGTGAAGGTCGCCACTGCGGATCTGGCGTACGAGGTCGGGAAGGTGGCGGTGTTCTACGACGGGGACGTCCATCGAGGCAGGTCTACCTGGGAGTACGACGCGCGGGTCAACGCCGAACTCTCGGAGCTGGGCTGGCAGGTGGTCCGCGTGACCGGTTCGATGCTCCGGAATCCACGGGCGGTACTCCGCCAGATCGGTGCGGCCCTCGAGCGCGGCCGCGCACGGGTATGACCGCGACGCGCGACCACATCACCCGAATCTTGGTCGTGCCCACTGCGACAGAACTGCGTTGTGGCCACAAGGGCCACGACCACACCCGTTGAGCGGGGCGCGCTGGGATGAGAGCGCTGGGGTGGGGGCGCGCTGGGTGTGCGGGGCGCGGCGGGG
>NZ_JAALEE010000469.1:0-1330 GCF_014145265.1 Dietzia sp. CW19
GTCCGCCCCGCCCGGGAGGCCCGCCGCCCGGGCGGGGCGGGCGGTGCCCGACTGGTAACTTGGATGGCCGGGCGCGGCACGTCAGACCCCGCGGCGATATCGACGGTGAAGGTGCGTCGTCGGCATCGCCGGGAGGTGCCCCGGACGGTGTCCGCCGCGCGATCAGCACCGACGATTCCCTCTTGGAGGACCGCACATGTCCGGTAACCCCGACTTCGACCTGTACCAGCCCGCGGAGGAGCACGAGGAGCTCCGCGCGGCGATCCGTGCCCTCTCCGAGAAGGAGATCGAGCCGCACGCCGCGGACGTCGACGAGAACGAGCGGTTCCCGCAGGAGGCGCTCGACGCGCTCAACGCCTCGGGCTTCAATGCGGTCCACGTGCCGGAGGAGTACGGCGGGCAGGGCGCGGACTCTGTCGCGGCGTGCATCGTCATCGAGGAGGTCGCCCGCGTGTGCGGTTCGTCCTCGCTGATCCCGGCCGTGAACAAGCTCGGCACGATGGGCCTGATCCTGGCCGGAGGTGAGGACCTCAAGCAGCAGGTCCTGCCCGGGATCGCCGAGGGCGCGATGGCCTCGTACGCCCTGTCGGAGCGCGAGGCCGGGTCCGACGCCGCGGCCATGCGCACCCGCGCCCGCCAGGACGGCGACGACTGGATCCTCAACGGCGGCAAGGCGTGGATCACCAACGGCGGCAAGTCCACCTGGTACACCGTCATGGCCGTGACGGACCCCGAGAAGGGCGCCGGCGGCATCTCCGCGTTCATGGTGCACGCCGACGACGAGGGCTTCGGCGTCTCGAAGACCGAGAAGAAGCTGGGCATCAAGGGTTCGCCCACAGCGGAGCTGTACTTCGAGAACGTCCGCATCCCGGGTGATCGGATCATCGGCGAGCCGGGCACCGGCTTCAAGACCGCGCTGCAGACCCTGGACCACACCCGCCCGACCATCGGCGCCCAGGCCGTGGGCCTCGCCCAGGGTGCGCTCGACGCGGCGATCGCCTACACCAAGGAGCGCAAGCAGTTCGGCAAGGCGATCTCGGACTTCCAGAACACCCAGTTCATGCTCGCCGACATGGCGATGAAGGTCCAGGCCTCCCGTCTCATGGTGTACACGGCCGCCGCCAACGCCGAGCGCGGCAGCGCGCCGGGTGGGCAGAAGCTGGGCTTCATGGCCGCGGCGTCCAAGACGTTCGCCTCGGACGTCGCGATGGAGGTCACCACCAACGCCGTGCAGCTCTTCGGCGGCGCGGGCTACACCCGCGACTTCCCGGTCGAGCGCATGATGCGCGACGCCAAGATCACCCAGATCTACGAGGGCACCAACCAGATC
>NZ_JAALEE010000470.1:0-2935 GCF_014145265.1 Dietzia sp. CW19
GCGCGTCCTGGCGGAGACCGGGCACGTCAGCGGGCACGCGGACCGGGTGGGGGTGCGCATCGATCCGGCCGGGCCCGTGCCCCGGTCGAGCACCCGCGAGATCCCCAGCGAGGGCATGGTGCGCGGCGCGGTGCAGGTCCCGGCCGACGGTTCACCGGTCGTGTTCGGACCCGACCACCCCGTCACGGGCGGGTACCCGGTGATCGGGGTGTTGACCTCGCGGTCGTCGGACTCACTGTCCCAACTCCTGCCGGGAGCGCCGGTGAGCTTCCGGAGGGTGTCGGAGTGACCGACTAGGGTGTGCCAGGCGGAACCAAGTACCCTGGACCGTTGGTGTGCGCGGAAATCACTGCCTGCGGGCCGGTTTTCGTCCCTCACCGAAAGACGACTCTCTTCGAGGTGAAAGCAGACCATGCCAGCGATCGTCCTGATCGGCGCCCAGTGGGGCGACGAGGGCAAGGGGAAGGCCACCGACATCCTGGGCGGCCGCGTCGAGTACGTGGTCAAGCCCAACGGCGGGAACAACGCCGGCCACACCGTTGTGGTGGGCGGAGAGAAGTACGAGCTCAAGCTCCTCCCCGCCGGGATCCTCTCGCCCACCGCCGTGCCCGTGATCGGCAACGGCGTGGTGGTCAACCTCGAGGCGCTGTTCGAGGAGATCGACGGCCTCGAGGCCCGCGGCGCCGACACCTCGCGGCTGCGCATCTCCGCCGACGCCCACCTGGTGGCCCCGTACCACCAGGCGCTGGACAAGGTGACCGAGCGGTTCCTGGGCAAGAAGGCCATCGGTACCACCGGCCGCGGCATCGGCCCCACCTACGCCGACAAGGTCTCGCGGGTGGGGATCCGCGTGCAGGACGTCTTCGACGAGTCCATCCTGCGGCAGAAGATCGAGGGCGCGCTGCACCTCAAGAACCAGATCTTCGTCAAGATCTACAACCGCCGCGCGGTCGAGGTCGACGAGATGGTGGAGTACTTCCTCTCTTACGCCGCCCGGCTTCGACCCATGGTCAGCGACACCACCCTCATGCTCAACCAGGCCCTGGAGCGCGGCGAGTCCGTGCTGATGGAGGGCGGCCAGGCCACCATGCTGGACGTCGACCACGGCACCTACCCGTTCGTCACCTCGTCCAACCCCACCGCCGGCGGCGCCTGCGTGGGGTCGGGCGTCGGGCCGACCAAGATCACCCACTCGCTGGGCATCGTCAAGGCGTACACCACGCGAGTGGGCGCCGGGCCGTTCCCGACCGAGCTCTTTGACAAGTGGGGCGAATACCTGCAGGTCACCGGCGGCGAGGTGGGCGTCAACACCGGCCGCACCCGGCGCTGCGGTTGGTACGACGCCGTGATCGCGCGCTACGCCGCCCGGGTCAACGGGTTCACCGACTACTTCCTCACCAAGCTCGATGTGCTCACCGGCATCGGCGAGATCCCCATCTGCGTGGCCTACGACGTCGACGGCGTCCGGCACGACGAGATGCCCATGTCGCAGACCGACTTCCACCACGCCACGCCGATCTACGAGACCATGCCCGGCTGGGAGGTCGACATCACGGGGGCGCGCGAGTTCAGCGATCTGCCGCCGGAGGCCCGCGCCTACGTGCTACGGCTCGAGGAGCTGGCCGGTTGCCACATGTCGTACATCGGGGTGGGCCCGGGCCGCGACCAGAACGTGGTGCGGCGCGACATCCTGAGCTGAGGGGGGCAAGTGCTGAGGTGCTGGCGCCCGCTGTCCTCACATCGGCTGGCTCGCCCAGAGTGACGATTGGCGGGGTTCGACGTCCGAATCCCCACGGCGCGCCGAATGCGTGGTTGTATTCACCTCAGTCCGGGCTCAATTGCCAGCGGGCGAGGCGGGCCGCTCAGAGCGGTCATCCCACGGGATCCATCCCTCGCCTGTCTATCGCGGGCGGAAGGACACTCTCGTGCGCGTGAACCGAGTCGTATCCGTAGCTGCCACAGTCGCCCTCGGGGCCGCCGCTGTGTGTGGAGGCGCCGGGATCGCCCGGGGACAGTCAGTCGACACGGGTTCGGCCACCGCCGGTTCGGTCGCCCCGCGGGCCCTCACACTGTCGCTCGACTCGACTGACGCGGATGGCGCTGCCGGCTCGCTGGTCAACAACACCGACCTGGACGTCGAGTGCGAACTGCTCGTGGGTCCGGCCGCACTGATCCGCAGCCTCGAGGAAAATCTCGCAGCCGGGGGCGGACTGGACGGGCCCGAGGGGTACGCCGACGCGCTTGTCGCCGCGACCACCGCCGGGACCGTCGGCGCTGACCTGCTTGAACTCTCGGGTGGCGAATCCGGCACTTGGCAGGTCGAGTTGTCCGCCGTCGAGGACTTCGCCGCAGGCGTCATGGCGCTGTGTGCCCACGAGTATCTCTACGTGTACGAGTTCACGTACGAGTCCGATGGGGGAGGGTCGCTGGACCTCGGGGCGCTCACGCTTGGGTCCGCGGTGCTCGGCTCGAGCGGATCTCCCGACACCAGATAGCTTGTCCGGGCCGCGGTCACCTCGACTCGTCGGTCGATCCCGGCAGGTCGATTCCGTCAGCTCGGCAGTCCCGGGATCTGCGGTAACGGAAACGCCCCGCCGGCCACGCCCGCGCCGACAGCCAGAGCTATGGAGACTCCGACTCCCGCGAGGATGAGCAGGCCGGCTCCGACGATGGGGTTGTCGAGCGAGCCACCGTCCGCGGACCCGGAAGCCTGCGCGACGTAGGCCACGTGGCCCTGCTGCGCGGGTGCAGGAGCGGCGTAAGCGGGGGTCACGGCCACGGTGGTGGCGGCGGTCAGAGCGAGAGCGGCGGCAGCGGTGGCCGTTCGGGTCATGATCATGTCCGCATTATCGCTTCAGGGCCGTCCCGCATTACCTGCTGTCTCGCCGTTCGCGGAACAGTCTCGAGCGCCCGACCCCGAGCGCCCGGCCCCGAC
>NZ_JAALEE010000471.1:0-5826 GCF_014145265.1 Dietzia sp. CW19
GGCGTTCTGGGTCACCGGCCCTCCCCCGGCGTGTCCGCGCCCGCAGCGCCTCCCGTGGGGCCCGCGGGTCTCAGGGTGTCCGCCGCCGCGACGGCGCGGAGGACCGCCATCGCCTTGTTGCGGCACTCCTCGTCCTCGGATGCGGCGACCGAGTCGGCGACGATCCCGGCACCGGCCTGGACGTAGGCGGTCCCGTCCTTGAGCACCGCGGACCTGATGGCGATCGCCTGATCGGCGTTGCCGGCGAAGTCCACATAGCCGACCACTCCCCCGTAGACCCCGCGACGGGTGTCCTCGAGATCCTCGATGATCTGCAGCGCGCGGGGTTTGGGCGAGCCCGACAGGGTGCCGGCCGGGAAACAGGCCGTGACGGCGTCGATGCCCGTGCGCCCCTCCGCCAGGCGGCCCGTCACGGTGGAGACCAGGTGCATCACGTGGCTGTACCGCTCGACCTGGCGGAACTCGGTCACGACGACGGAGCCCGGCTCGCAGACGCGGCCGAGGTCGTTGCGACCCAGATCCACCAACATGAGGTGCTCGGCGTTCTCCTTGGCGTCCTCCACGAGGTCCTTGGCCAGCAGGACATCGTGCTCGTCGTCCTCACCCCGCGGCCGGGTCCCGGCGATCGGATGGGTCGTGGCCAGCCCGTCCTGCGCCTTGACCAGGGCCTCGGGGCTCGATCCGACGATGGTGAACGCGGTGCCACCGAAGCCGTCGTCCCCGCTGCCGTCCGGGACCGTCATCAGATACATGTAGGGGCTCGGATTGGTCGTGCGCAGGATCCGGTAGACGTCTCTCGGCGAGGCCGAGGTGTCGACCTCGAAGCGCTGGCTGAGCACCACCTGGAAGGCTTCCCCGGAGTAGATCTGCTCGATGATGTCGGCCACCCGCTCGTGGTAGGTCGACTCGTCGGTGCGGCGGCGCATCCGCGGATCCGGTGTGTCGAAGACGCTGACCCCGCCGGCGCCGGGAGCCGCGAGCCTCGCCGTCATCGAGTCCACCCTGGCCACCGCGTCGGCGTAGGCCTCCTCGACCCGGTCGTCGCTGCCGTCCCAGTTGACCGCGTTGGCGATCAGGTGGATCCGGCCCTCGTGGTGGTCGAACGCCGCCAGGTCGGTGGCCAGCATCTGGACGAGCTCGGGGATGTGGAGGTCATCGGTGGTGTCCGGTGTGATGCGCTCGAGTCGGCGCACGATGTCGTACCCGAGGTACCCCACCAGCCCGGACGTCAGCGGCGGCAGGCCCTCGATCTGGTCGGTCCTCAGCAGGTCCAGGGTCCGGCGCAGGGCGTCGAGCGGGTCTCCGCCCGTCGGAGCCCCCGCGGGCACGTGCCCCCACCACATGGCCTCACCCGCGTCGTCGACGGTCAACGCCGCGGCCGACCCACAGCCGATGAACGACCACCGCGACCACGACCGGCCGTGCTCGGCCGACTCCAGCAGGAAGGTCCCGGGCCGGTCGGCCGCGAGCTTGTCGTACGCGGAGAGCGGCGTCTCGGAGTCGGCGAGCACCGTGCGCACCACGGGGACGACCCGGTGGCCCGAGGCGAGCGCCCGGAACTGCTCGAAGGTGGTGGTCCTGGTACTCATCCGACGACCCGGCCGCCGATCCCGAACGAGTCGTGCGGCATGTCGTTGACGAGCACCCACACCTTGGCCGGGTCCTTGCCCGCGGCCTCGGCGTAGGCGGCTGTGACGGCCTCGATCACCCGGGACTTGGACTCGGGGTCCATCCCGTCGAGCTGGTTGATCTGGATGAAGGGCACGGGCTCAGTCCTCCCCGAGGAGTGTGTCGGTGTCGAAGCAGCTGACCGTGCCGTTGTGGCAGGCTGCCCCGGTCTGGTCCACCTTCAGCAGGACGGTGTCGCCGTCGCAGTCGATCTCCACTCTGCGCACGTGCTGCACGTGGCCGGAGGTCTCCCCCTTGACCCACCGCGTCCCGCGCGAGCGCGAGTAGTACACCCCGCGCCGCGTGGCCAGCGTCTCGGCGAGGGCGGCGTCGTCCATCCACGCCATCATGAGGACCCGACCGGAGGTCGCGTCCTGCACGACGGCAGCGATCAGACCCTCCGCGTTCCGGGTGAGCCGGTCGGCGATGGTCGGGTCCAGGGCCGGATCACTCATCGGACCGTCATCCCCTCGGCCGCCATGGCCCTCTTCACGTCGCCGATCGTCATCTCGCCGAAGTGGAAGACGCTGGCCGCGAGAACGGCGTCGGCGCCGGCCTTGACCGCGGGGGCGAAGTGCTCGACCGCGCCGGCCCCGCCGGAGGCGATCACGGGGATCGTCACCGCCGCACGGACCGCACGGACCATGTCCAGGTCGAAGCCCGCCTTGGTGCCGTCCGCGTCCATCGAGTTGAGCAGGATCTCCCCCACCCCCAGCTCCTGGCCACGCCGGGCCCACTCGACGGCGTCGATCCCGGTGCCCCGGCGGCCACCGTGGGTGGTGACCTCCCATCCCGATGGTGTGGGGGCCTCGCCCGCCGGCACCGTCCGGGCGTCGACGGACAGGACGATGCACTGGGAGCCGAAGCGCCTGCTGAGCTCCTCGAGCAGCTCCGGACGCGCGATCGCGGCGGTGTTGACGCTGACCTTGTCCGCCCCGGCGCGGAGCAGCTGGTCGACGTCCTCGGCAGCGCGTACCCCGCCGCCCACGGTGAGGGGGATGAAGACCTGCTCCGCGGTGCGTGTGACCACGTCGAGCATGGTCCCGCGCCCCGAGGACGACGCGGTGACGTCGAGGAAGGTCAGCTCGTCCGCGCCCTGCGCGTCGTAGGCGGCTGCCAGCTCGACCGGATCACCGGCGTCCCGCAGATCGAGGAAGTTCACGCCCTTGACCACGCGGCCCGCGTCGACGTCGAGGCACGGGATCACCCGGGTGGCGAGTGTCATGCCCGGTTCACCGCTCCCCGTCGAGCCACGGGCGGTTGCCGTCGGGACCGGGGGTGGCCCGGCGACGGCCCGCCTCGAAGAAGTTGCCCGGCTCGCCGAGCTCGCGGATGGTGCCGAGCACCTCCGCGTGCGCTCGCGGGCCGGCGGCGAGGATCGACTGGGAGTCGATCGACCACGGCTCACCGGTCAGGTCGGTGACCACTCCCCCGGCCGCGCGGATGTGGGAGGCGCCCGCGGCGTTGTCCCACGCGTAGTTGCCGAAGCTCACCGCAGCGGACAACCGGCTGGAACCCACGAACGACAGGTCCACCCCCGTCGACCCGAACTTGCGGGTGCGGGCGGCGTCGAGGGTGAGCTGCTCGAACACCTCTCGTCGATAGGCCGGCGGGTAGGTGGTGCGGGCGCCGGTGTTGAGCGACCCGAGGCCCAGCGCGACGTCGCGGATGGAGACGTCGGCGATCCGCGGGATCTCCTCGTCGTTCTCCTTGAGCGGGCCCCCGGCGATCGAGGTGAACCGCAGGCCGAGGAGGGGAAGCCAGGTCAGCCCGAGCACGGGCTGCCGCTCGTGGACCAGCGAGACGAGGATGCCGGTGGTGGGGATGCCGAGGGAGTAGTTGGCCGTGCCGTCGATCGGGTCGACCACCCAGAGTGTGCCCTCGTTGACCGGCGGGCCGCCGAACTCCTCGCCGTGCACCTCGAGATCGGTGCCCTCGCGCAGGGCGTCGGAGATCCGACGCTCCAGCTCGAGGTCGAGCTCGGTCGCGAAGTCGTTGCGCGAGCCCTTGGCGCGCGTGCCCTCGGCACCCAGTCCCTCGACGAAGCGGGGGGTGACCTCCTCGAGCACGCGGGCCGCCAGGGCGAGCGCCTCCGCGGGGTCGACGGACAGGTCCGTCGGCAGGGTGTTTCCGGTCTGATCGGTCATCTCGGGCCTCCTGCTCGAGGTCATGGGGTGGGGTGGAGCCGCCTGGTGGTCACTGCCGGCTCAGCGGACGCTCACCGCGGCCAGCGCCTCGGGGAGGGTGAAGCGACCGGCGTAGAGGGCCTTGCCCACGATCGCGCCCTCGACGCCCTCGGGCACCAGCGTCGCGATGGCCTCGAGGTCGGCCACGGAGGACACCCCGCCGGACGCCACCACCGGCGCTCCGGTGACCGAGCACACCTGGGAGAGCATCTCGAGGTTCGGACCGTTGAGCATGCCGTCCTTGGAGACGTCGGTGACGACGTACCGCGCACACCCGTCCTTGTCGAGGCGCTCCAGCACCTCCCACAGGTTGCCCCCGTCGGACACCCACCCGCGGCCACGGAGTCGGGGCTCGCCGTCGACCACACGGACGTCCAGCCCCACCGCGATGCGGTCCCCGTGCCGGGCGATCGCGGAGGCGCACCACTCCGGGTTCTCCAGGGCGGCGGTCCCCAGGTTGACCCGGGCGCAGCCGGTCGCGAGGGCGGCCTCCAGCGAGTCGTCGTCGCGGATCCCCCCGGACATCTCGACCTTGACGTCGAGCGCGCCGACCACCTCGGCCAGGAGGTCGCGGTTGGTCCCGCGTCCGAAGGCGGCGTCGAGATCCACCAGGTGGACCCACTCGGCCCCGTCCCGCTGCCACTGCATCGCGGCCTCGAGCGGAGATCCGTACGAGGTCTCGGTCCCGGCCTCCCCCTGCACCAGACGGACGGCCTGCCCGTCGGCGACGTCCACGGCGGGCAGGAGTTCGAGGTAAGAAGCGTTGGTCACGGGCATCAGCGTAGTCCGTCCGCCCGGGGGTGCTCCCCATCGCCCTCGGCCGGTTCCGACGGCTCCCCGGGGTGTACGCCGGAGTCGACCCCGACCTCGACGGCGGGCTCGTCCCCGTACTCGGCACGGATCGCCCGATCGGTGATGCGGGTGGACACGACCCCCATGGCCACGACCGTCATGACCACCCCGACCAGCGCCACGACCGCCCGGCCCACCGGCGGCAGCGGGAGCAGCGCCACCGCCAGGGCCGTCAGCCCCAGGGAGAGGACCCCCGCCCCGGATACCCCCAATGCCAGTACCGCGAACGACACGGGCGCCGGGCGACCCCGGCGGTCAGCCAAGGGATCTGATCCAGTTCTCGAGCAGCTGAAGTCCGGCGTCGCCCGACTTCTCGGGGTGGAACTGGGTGGCGGACAGGGGCCCGTTCTCCACGGCGGCGACGAACCTCGTGCCGTGCCGGGCCCAGGTGACATCCGGCGGGGCCAGGTGGTCGGACGGTTCCATCTCCCACCGCTGCACCCCGTAGGAGTGGACGAAGTAGAAGCGCTCGTCGGCGGGCATGCCGGCGAACAGGACGCTGCGCTCGGGCGCCTCGACGGTGTTCCACCCCATGTGCGGCAGCACCGGTGCCTCCAGCCGCTCGACCACCCCGGGCCACTCACCGCAGCCCGCCGCCCCGGAATCGGCGTGCTCGCCGTCCGAGAACTCCGTCCCACGCTCGAACATCACCTGCATACCCACACAGATCCCCAGGACGGGGCGACCGCCGGCGAGACGCTCGCCGATGATCCGCGGCCCCTTGACCGCCCGGAGACCCTCCATGCACGCCGCGAACGCACCGACCCCCGGGACCACGAGCGCGTCCGCCTCGGTGGCGACCCGGTGGTCCGAGGTGAGCTCGACCCGGGCGCCGACACGCTCCAGCGCGCGATGGGCCGAGCGGAGATTGCCCGAGCCGTAGTCGAGGAGCGCCACCCGCGGGGCCGATGAGGTCATGGGCTCACTTTATCGTCCGTGGCGGGCGAGGTCAGATCACGCGTCGGCCGGGTGCGCCGGGCGCCCACCGCCGCGGGACCGCCGACGAGCAGCACCACGCCGGCCGCGACCGTGAACAGGACGACGTATCCGAAACCGGCGACGCCACCCATGACCACCGACCCGAGACCCGTGCCCGCGTCGAAGGAGATGTTCCACGAGG
>NZ_JAALEE010000471.1:6064-7899 GCF_014145265.1 Dietzia sp. CW19
GCCGGGGCCGCGCCGGTCGGAGACGAGTCCCGCGAAGGTGCGCCCGACGATCACGCCCACCCCCAGCAATCCGAGCCCGACCCCCGCGACGACCGCGCCGCTGCCCGAGACGATCGAGTCCAGGGCGGGCGAGAGGAACGACGCGGCGGCGCCGTACGGCAGCGACACCGCCACCATGACCAGGAACGGCCCGGCGAGCAGGACGAGCATCGCCCGGCGGCCCAGTGCGGACGGGTCGGAAGGCCTGGCGGGAGCGGGGTGCACGTCGGGGAGTCGTGCCGCCGCGAGCAGTCCGACCACACCGAACGCCGTCGCGCTCCAGGCGACCGTGGCCAGACCGAAGACCTCCAGCAGCCACAGACCGACAGGCAGGAAGATGGCCTCGGAGATCCCCACCGCGAGGCCGATCAGCGAGGTGGCGCGGCCGAGCATCCCGGGTGGCGCGAGCTCGGCGACCAGTGCGGAGCCGGCGACCGTCATCATGCCGAAGCCCGCCCCACGCACACCGCTGACCGCCAGCACCGCGAACGGCCCGTCGAACAGGGCGAGCAGCCCCGAGGGCAGGCCGAGGAGCGCGCTGCCGATCGCGAGCACCCAACGGTAGCCGATCGCCGCGGTGATCCTCGGGGTGAGCAGTTGGACCAGCACGGTGACCGTCATGAACACACCGGTGGTCGCACCGGCGACCAGCTCGCTGCCCCCGCCCCGGACCACGGCGAGGGGCACCACGGGCAGGAGCAGCGAGAAGCCACCGAAGGCGAGGAGCACCAGGACGAACGCCGCCGGCACACCGGGGGTCCGGGACAGCTGTGCGAACGCGCCCGGCTTCGTGACCCCCGCGGTCACTTCGCCATCACAGAGCGCCCTTGGTCGAGGGGATCCCGCTGATCCGCGGATCCGGCTCGACCGCGGCGCGCAGCGCCCGGGCGACGGCCTTGTACTCCGCCTCGGTGATGTGGTGGGGGTCGCGCCCGTAGTGCACGCGGACGTGCAGCGCGATGCGGGCGTGCGACGCGAGGGTCTCGAACACGTGCCGGTTGAGCACGGTGCCGTACGGCGCGCTGTCGTGGCCCACGACGACGTAGCCGATCATGACGTCGGGCTCCCCCGTGTGGACGCAGTACGGGCGCCCGGAGACGTCGACGACCGCCTCGGCGAGCGTCTCGTCCATCGGGATCGAGCACTGACCGAAGCGGCGGATGCCCCGCTTGTCGCCCAGTGCCTTCCCGAGCGCCTGGCCCAGAACGATGGCGGTGTCCTCGACGGTGTGGTGCGCCTCGATCTCGACGTCGCCCGTCGCGCGGACCGTGAGGTCGAACGCTCCGTGCTGGCCGAACGCGGTGAGCATGTGATCGAAGAACGGGACGCCGGTGGCGATCTCCGTCCGGCCGGTGCCGTCGAGGTCGATCTCGACGACGATCGACGACTCCCTGGTGGTGCGCTCGACGCGACCGACGCGTCCGCCCTGCTCGCTCATCGTCTCTCCCTCGTCGTGGTGATCTCTGTTCCCGCCAACTCGGCGCTCACCTGCAGCAGCCGGTCGTTCTCGCTCTCCAGCCCGATGGTCGCACGAAGACGGCCGGGGATGCCCACGTCGCGGATGAGCACGCCCGCGTCGAGGTAGCGCCGCCACGCGCGGGGCGCGTCCACGAAGGGCCCGTAGAGCACGAAGTTGGCCTCGCTGGGCAGCACGTCGTAGCCGAGCGACTCGAGCCCCGCGGTGACGCGCTTGCGCTCCTCGGCCAGCAGGGCGACCGACGCCAGGGTCTCCTCGGCGTGACGCAGCGCGGCCGCGGCGGCGGCCTGCGCGATCACCGACAGGTGGTACGGCAGGA
>NZ_JAALEE010000471.1:7971-11139 GCF_014145265.1 Dietzia sp. CW19
CGAGGGGTCGGCCGCGAAGTAGCCGAGCCGCCCGCCGGCGAACGCGAAGGCCTTGCTCATGGTCCGCGAGACGACCAGCTTCGCCGGGAACTCGGCCAGCAGCGTGCACGCGCTCGGCGACGGGGAGAACTCCGCGTACGCCTCGTCGACCACGACGATCCCCGGTGCCGCGTCGATCAGCCGCCGCAGGTCGTCCAGCTCGATCACGTGGCCCGTCGGATTGTTGGGCGTGGTGAGGAAGACGACGTCGGGGCGGTGCCCGGCGATCGCCGCCAGCGCGGCCTCGACGTCGATCGCCAGGTCCGCGCCCCGGTCGACCGGGATCCACTCGGTGTCCGTGCCCGCGGCGAGGATCGGGTGCATGGAGTAGCTGGGGACGAATCCCATCGCACTGCGACCGGGTCCGCCGAAGGCCTGCAGCAACTGCTGGAGGATCTCGTTGGAGCCGTTGGCCGCCCACACCATGTCCACGTCCAGCTCCACCCCGGTCTGCCGCGTGAGGTAGGCGGCGAGGTCGGTGCGCAGGTCGACGGCGTCCCGGTCCGGGTAGCGGTTGAGGTCGGCCGCCGCCGCGGAGACCGCGGCGGCGATGTCGGCGACCAGCGCCGCACTGGGCGGGTGCGGGTTCTCGTTGGTGTTGAGCTGCACCGGCACCTCGAGTTGCGGGGCTCCGTAGGCGCTCTTGCCGCGCAGGTTCTCGCGCAGTGGCAGCGCGTCCAGGCCGACTCCGGGCCGGGGGGTGTCGGTCACTGGTCCTCCTCCTCGGCGGTGAGGTCCTCGAAGCGGGCCCGGACGGCCTCGCCGTGGGCCGGGAGACCCTCGGCGTCGGCGAGCGCGACGACGGTCGGGGCGATCTCCTTGAGCGCCGCGCGGTCGTAGTCGATGACGTGGATACCGCGCAGGAAGGTCTGCACACTCAGCCCGGACGAGTGACGGGCGGTGCCCGACGTGGGCAGGACGTGGTTCGAGCCCGCCGCGTAGTCGCCGAGCGGGACCGGGGAGTAGGCGCCCACGAAGATCGCCCCGGCGTTGCGTACCCGGGCGGCATCGGCGGCGGAGTCGCGGGTCTGCACCTCCAGGTGCTCGGCCGCGTACGCGTCCACCACGCGCAGGCCGGCGTCGATGTCGTCCACCAGGACGATGCCCGACTGCGGGCCCTCGAGCGCGTCGCGCACGCGGCCCGAGTTGAGGGTGACGGTGTAGCGGGCCTCGACCTCCCGCGCGACGGCGTCGGCGAGCTGCTCGGAATCGGTGACCAGAACGCTCGCCGCATTGGGGTCGTGCTCGGCCTGGCTGATGAGGTCGTAGGCGATGTGGACCGGGTCGGCCGTGTGGTCGGCCAGGACGGCGATCTCCGTGGGACCGGCCTCCGAATCGATCCCCACGACGCTGCGGCACAGTCGCTTGGCGGCGGTGACGTAGACGTTGCCGGGGCCGGTGACCATGTCGACGGGCTCGAGCTCGCGTCCGTCGGTGTCCTCGCCGCCGTGGGCGAGAAGGGCCACGGCCTGGGCGCCTCCGACGGCCCAGACCTCGTCGACCCCGAGCAGAGCACACGCGCCGAGGATGGTGGGGTGGGGCCAGCCACCGGAGTCGGCCTGGGGCGGGGAGGCCACCACGAGTGAACCGACCCCAGCGACCTGTGCCGGCACGACGTTCATGATGACGCTCGACGGGTACACGGCCTTGCCGCCGGGAACGTAGAGGCCCACCCGCTCGACGGGAACCCACTTCTCGGTGACGAAGCCGCCGGCGGCGACCTCGGTCACGGTGTCCGAGCGCCGCTGTGCGGAGTGGACGATCCTCGCGCGGCGGATGGCCTCGACCAGGGCCGCGCGCACGTCAGGGTCGAGGGCCTCGCCGGCCTCGGTGATGACCTCGGCGGGGACCCGCACCGAGGTGGGCCGCACCCGGTCGAACTTCTCGCCGTAGTCGAGCGCGGCGGAGGCCCCGTGCTCCCGGATCGCCTCGACCACCGGGCGGACGGTGTCGACGACGGAGTCGACGTCGGCGGCGCCTCGCGGGAGTGTGCGACGCAGCTCGGCGGTACCGAGGGTGCGACCGCGCAGGTCGATGCGGGAGAGCATGGTGTGGCCTTTCCTTTGATCACGGGACGTCGAGCAACCGGCCGACGGCCGCGAACCAGTCTAGGTGCGCCCGGGCCCGGGCCTGTCCCATGCCACCCTCGCGGGTGTTGTGGACCCGGTCGGGCGCACCCTCCGGCCGCTCACGCGCAGCAGGCGCCACCCCCGGAGTCGGCGCCGGCCTCGTCGTCGTCGTTCCTGTTGCTGTCACCCGCTACCGGCGACGTCCCGAACGTCTCCGAGTCGGACAGGACCGTGTAGATCTCCCACCGCTCGCCTCCCGGGCCGGTGACCCACACCTTGTCCTGGGTGGCGAAGCAGCAGGTCGTGCCGATCTCCTCGTCGGTGAACAGGCCGGCGTCGGTCAGTCGCGCGATCTCGCCGTGGACCTGCTCGCTGGACTCGACCTCGACGCCCAGGTGGTTGAGCGAGCCTCCCTGGCCCGGGTTCTCGAGCAGGACCAGCTTGAGGGGCGGCTGCTCCACCACGAAGTTGGCGTAGCCGGGCTTGCGCTTGGCGGGCTCGACGCGCAGCAGCGTCGAGTAGAACCGGACGGCCTCGTCGACGTCGTCGACATTGAGGGCGAGTTGCACACGGGACATGGTCGGAACCTCCACCTCTGAGATGAATATCGAATTTGTTGCACCGCCCAGAGAACCAGCCTTTTCGATATTCGTCAAGAACCCGCGCTACACTCGCGGACATGCCCAAGGCCCTGCCCCTCCTCGACGTCAGCTCGCCGGTCTGCTGCGCGCCCGTATCGGCGGGGCCGATCGGCCACGAGGACGCCGTGGAGATCGCGCTGCGTCTCAAGGCCCTCGCCGACCCGGTCCGGATCCGGCTGCTGTCACTCCTGCTCACCAGTGACGACGGCGAGGTCCGCACAGGAGATCTGGCCGCCGCGACCGGCGTCGCGGAGTCGACCACCTCCCATCACCTGGGCCGGCTCCGCGAGGCCGGGATGATCGAGTCGGAGCGGCGCGGGATGAGCGTGTTCCACCGTGCCCGGGGGTCCGCGATCGACGCCCTGCGTGCCGCGCTCGACCCGAACTGCTGCACCTAGTGGGTATCTCCGTTAGTGCGT
>NZ_JAALEE010000472.1:0-3019 GCF_014145265.1 Dietzia sp. CW19
CGGCGGGTTCGTCGCTCCGGTCGTCCCCGCCGAGCTTGTCGATCGCGGCCATGATCACTCCGAGGACCGCCAGGTAGACGCCCACGTCGAAGACCAACGCAGTGGTGAGGTGCACGTCGCCGAGGTAGGCGTGCAGCGGCAGGAGGAACGAGCCGTCCACGAAGCCCGCGAGACCCGTGACGACCCCGATGACCACTCCCGCCGCGATGACCGCGACGTATGGGACCCGGATCCGCGCCGCCTCGTCCCTGGGTGCGCGCAGGTAGTAGATCGCGATTCCGGCCCCGCCGATGAGCGCGGAGTTGAACCCTCCGCCGGGGGCGTTGTGGCCGCGCACGAGGAAGTAGAGAGAGAGGAACACGATCAGGGGGCCCAGTACCCGGGCGAACGTGCGGAGGAAGACCCCGTTGTCCTCGGCGGGCAGGAGCGGCGAATTCGAGGGGACGGAGAGACGCACCTGGCGACGGGGCAGGGTGCGCCTGGCGTGCAGAGCCAGGACCACCGCGAGTCCGGCCACCCCGAGCACGGTGAGTTCGCCGAGGGTGTCCAGCGCTCGGTAGTCCACCAGGACGGTGTTGACCACGTTGATGCCACCGGTGTCCTCCTCCGCGTTGTCGAGGAAGTACCGCCCGACATCGGAGAGTTCCCGGCGACCGGTCATGGCCCACACCGCCGCGCCCGAGGCCAGGCCGATCACGATCGCGACGGCCGCGCTGACGAGCATGCGTGAGCGGGAGACCATGTGGAAGGTGGGGGGGAGTCGCTGGAGGACCAGGACGATGACGACGACGGTGAGGACCTCGACGAGGAGTTGGGTCAAAGCCACGTCGACCGCACCGAGAGTGAAGAACCACAGCGCCATGGCGAACCCGACGATCCCGACGTTCGCGACGGCGCCGACCCTGGAGCGGGAGATGACCATGGCTGCGGTCCCCACCACGAGCAGTAGCACCACCACCCAGTCCTCCGCCCGGACGGGTGAGCCCACCTCGGGTTCGGGGCGGACGACCGCCACACCCACGGCGGCCAGGGCGACCAGCACCACGAGGACGGCCCAGACGTGCCGGGAGATCCGATCCGTCCGGGTGACGTCGCCGACGCGCGCCCCGCCCGCGATGGCCCAGCGGCGCAGCGCGTCGACCGTCGCCACCCCGGTGATGGGGGCGAGCTCACGGTTGAGGAAGCGGTCCAGGGGATTGCGCACCAGGACCAGCACGATGCCGAACGCGATCACGGCCATCGACATGAACAACTCGGGCGCGAACCCGTGCCACAGACCGAAATCCGCCTTGTATCCCTCGCCGAGGGAGGCGCGGGCCGCTGCCGCGACAGCGGGTTCGAGGAGGAACCCGGTGAATCCGAGCACCAGCCCCAGCACCGCGGGCAGGGCGGCGGGGAGGAAGAACGAGGCGTGGGGCGCCTCGATGGTCTCCGGGGTGCTGTGTACCGGCTCGGGGCCCGGCCCCGCCGGGGGGCCGTGGGTGACGAACCCGCCGAGCAGGAAGCGTGCCGAGTAGGCGAAGGTGAAGGTGGCGGCGAACACGGCCAGGGCACCGAGCGCGGGCCCGGTCCACGCGGCTCCCGGCGCGTCGAGCATGGATTTGAACATCCACTCCTTGGACACGAAGCCCAGCAGCGGGGGGAGCCCCGCCATCGACGCCGCGGCCAGTCCCACGCCGATCGCCGTGCCGGGCATGATGCGGTAGAGCCGCGGGAGACCACTCATGGCCCGGGTGCCGGTCTGTTGGTCGACCACGCCCACAAACATGAACAGGGACGACTTGAACAGCGCGTGGGCGATGGTGTGCACGATCGCGGCGACCATGGCGGCCGGGGTGCCCACGCCGATCGTCGCCACCAGGAAGCCCAGCTGGCTGATCGTGGAGTAGGCCAGCAGTTCCTTGAGGTCGTCCCGCTGCATTGCGAACACGGCCCCGAGAACGGCGGTGGTCATTCCGCAGGTGATGAGGAGCAGGTTCCACACCGGGACGTCGTGCAGTGCCTCGGAGAACCGCAGCAGCAGGTAGATGCCGGCCTTGACCATGGCGGCCGCGTGCAGGTACGCGCTGACCGGGGTCGCCGCGACCATGGCGTCCGGCAACCACGCCTGGAACGGGAACTGCGCGGACTTGGTGAACGCGGCCATGGCGATCAGTACGGCGATCACCGTGGCGAAGCCGGGGTCAGTCGACCACACCGGATCGACCAGGATCTCCGACAGGACGGTGGTGCCGGTGCGGACCACCATGAGCGCCGCGGCGGTGAGCAGGCACAGCCCGCCCGCGACGGTGACGAGGAGCGTCCGCACCGCGGGCTGCGTTCCCTTGGGGCCGGCGAGCGTGATGAGGAAGAAGGAGCAGAGGGTCGTGAACTCCCACGCGACGAACAGCAGGACGACGTCGTCCGCCAGGACCAGCCCGAGCATCGACGCGGCGAACAGCGTCATCAGGCCGTAGTACCCGCCGTGACCGCCACCGCGCCCGAGGTACCGGGACGAGTAGGCCATCACCACGGCCCCGATCCCGAGGACGATCATGGTGAACACGCGGGCCAGCGGGTCGAGGGACAGGCGGAGTTCGACGCCCAACGCGGGCATCCACGCGACCGTGGAGACGGTGTCGACGGGGACGGCGAACCAGATGTACAGGGCGAGGCCGCCGAGCAGCGCCGCGAGCGGCCATCCCGCGTCCCGCCCCATGGTGCGGGCCAGCAACGGTGAGATCGCCGCGATGCCGAAGGCCACTGCGAGGGCGAGGGTCAGGGTCAGGGTCACGTGCCGTTGGCTCCGGAGGTGGTCGAGATGGGCGTCGGAACAGACCCGTGGGTACCGAGCCCGCCGGGCCAGGCTAACACTCTCCGCCCGGGCGGATTCGGGCAGGATTCCGGGGCATGCCGAATGACCTGCGGGAACGGGTGCGCCACGTCACTACCATCCACGGCATGCCCCCCACCCCCAGTGCAGCCGACCGCGCGGACGAACCTCTGGACGACCCGGTCGACGAGCCCGTCGACGAGCCGG
>NZ_JAALEE010000473.1:0-1282 GCF_014145265.1 Dietzia sp. CW19
CAGGGCCCCGAACGGCTCGGGACGCAGCGCCACTCCGGGGTGCAGGCGCCAGCCGGCGTCGAGATCGAAGGCCGCGGGCGCGGCGTCCTGTCCGGCGCCGGCCGGCGCTGCTGCGGAGGTCATGTCAGTAGACCCCACACATACCGTCGATCGAGACCTCCTCGATGAGGGCCTCCTCCAGCACTACCTCGGTGTTCTGGGTGTTCTCCACGGCGGTTCCTCTCGTCAACGCGGTTGGGTTCCTCACCACTCCAGGTGAGACCTGCATCATATTGGCACCTAGTGCCAATTGCAATGGTCAATGCACGGTCCGCGTCCGGGATGGCTCTAGGCTTGTCGATCATGGGAATGACGGAGTCTGACGACAGTCGCGTCCCCGGGCGACGACCGTCCACGACGCGCGCCTCGATCGTGGCGGTGGCGTTGAGGCTGTTCGCGCGCCAGGGATACGACGCGACCAGCGTCGACGAGATCGCCGAGGCCGCACACATCTCCCGGCGGACCCTCTTCCGGTACTTCCCGGGGAAGGCGGCGATCGCGTGGGGCGAGTTCGACGTGCAGATGGACGGGATGCGGCGACAGCTGGCCGAGATCCCCGGCTCGACCCCGCTCCGGGACGCGCTGGCGGACTCGCTCGTCGCGTTCAACACCTTCCCGGACTCCGAGACCCAGGTGCACCGCCTGCGGATGGGACTACTGCTCGGGGTGGACGAACTCCAGGCCCATTCGACGCTGATGTACGCGGACTGGCGGAGGGCCGTCGCGGAGTTCGTGGCCGCGCGTCGCGGGGAGACCGTGCACGATCTGATCCCGGCCGCCACGGCTCACGCCGCGCTCGGGATCGCCCTCTCGGCGTACCGGCGCTGGGTCGACGAGCCCGACGCCGACCAGGCCCGGCTCCACGAACTCCTCAGGCAGGGGACGTGCATCCTCGCCTGAGGCCGGACGGAGAGGCCGGACATCACACCTGGCGAGCGGCGATCCCGTTCAGCACCTCGGCGAGCTGTTCGGGGATGGACACCATGGCCATGTGCCCTGAGTCGAGGAACACCGTGCCACCGCCGACCAGGTCGGCGGAACGAGCCTGCAGTTCAGGCGTGTAGCACGTGTCGCGGGTGAGCCGGATATAGGTCCGGGGCACGTCCACGGCCAGGCCACTGAGATCAACGGGTTCCGACAACAGGGCCGCGGCGTCCTCGACCACCTGCCCGATGGTCCACTGCGTCTGCTCCGGGGTCATGTCGTTGCACAGCATCGCGGGGACGGCGGCGGGGTCCTGGCG
>NZ_JAALEE010000473.1:1350-5252 GCF_014145265.1 Dietzia sp. CW19
GACCGCCTCACGCACCCCCGGGTCGATCTCGTCCAGGACCCTGGAACCGTCGGGAGGGACGACCGCCGAGAGGAACACCACGTGCGCGACCCGCTCCGACAGCTCCGCGAGCACCCGCGGAACGGAGACCCCGGCGAAGGAGTGCGCCACCAGGACGATGTCGCTGAGCCCCGAGTCGACGGCATCCGCGACGATCGCCGCCGCGCAGTCGTCCAGGGTCACCGAGCGCAGGTCGACATGGGCGCGGGCTCCCCGCCCGGGAAGGTCCACCGCCACTGCCGGCCCGTTCAGGTGCGGGATCAGCCGCTCCCAGCTGGTCGCACCCATCCCCGCACCGTGCACAAGAAGAAACGACATCAGGACCCCGATCGAAGTGTCGAACCAACTTCAGTTTTGACGACCCTAGGGCCGCCGCGGTGTGATGTCAACCACTCACCGTCGTGGCTATCGCGCGCGTGCCGCTCATGCCGAACTTACCGGCGGGTAACCTCTCCGCCATGACGAACAACACCCCTGGCGACAGTCCGGACACCTCCCTGCACCGCCTCTGGCAGAAGGCGACCCGGCTGCCCTTCGGCTCGCGCCTATTCAGCGCGGCCGTGAGCCTCAAGGCCCCCTACTTCCGCACCGTCCTCCCGCACGTGGTGGACGTGCGGCCCGGACGCTGCGAGGTGCGCGGCCCGGGCTGGTGGGGCAACCGCAACCACATCGGCACCTTCCACGTGATCGCCGCCCTCAACCTGGCCGAGATGGCGATGGGCGTGCTCGCCGAGGCCACCGTGCCGGCCACCCACCGGTGGATCCCCGTGGGCATGAACGTGCGCTACCCGGCCATGTCGACCGGCGGCCTGACCGTCACCGCCGAGTGGACCGAGATCCCCGACTTCTCGGCCATCACCAGCGGGCAGGACATCGACGTCCCGTTGCGCTTCGTCGACGACGCCGGCGTCGAACCGGTGGTCGGCTCCATCACCATCCGGGTCTCCCCCAAGACCAAGCGCTGACGGTCGCGGGCGCGTCAGTCGCGGGTCCGGGCGTCGAAGGCCTTGACGGCGATCGGGGCGATGATCACCGTCAGCCCCACGATCCACAACAGTGACGCCAGGACCGGGTGCTGCAACGGCAGCGCGGCATCCGGTCCGACGGCGGGGGCGTTGCCCCAGAGCTCACGCATCGCCTGGACGACCGAGGCCAGCGGGTTCCACTCGGCGACCGGCCGCAGCCACGACGGCATCGACTCCGGGGGCGCGAAGGTGTTGGCGAGGAACGTGATGGGGAAGATCGTGGTGAACATGACACCGTTGACCGCCTCGATGGTCTTGAGCCGGGAGCCCACGACGATCCCGATCCAGATCATGACGAACCCGAAGCCCAGCAGGATGAGGTAGCCCAGCACGGCGTCGACGATCCCGCTCCGGATCCGCCACCCCACGACGAGCCCCGTCAGCGACATCACCACCACTCCGATGGAGGAGTGGATGAGGCTGGACGCGCTACGCGCGATGAGGATCGACGCGCGCTGGATGGGCAGGGTCCGGAAGCGGTCGATGATCCCCTTGTTGAGGTCGTTGCACAGTCCCGCGGCCACGACGAACGAGGAGAACGCCATGGTCTGCGCCATGATGCCCGGCAGCAGCCACTCGCGGTAGTTCACGCCGCCGGCCACCGCGATCGCGCCGCCGAACACGAAGGCGAACAACAGGACGAACATCACCGGCTGGATGGTGACGTCCGCCAGGTTCTCCGGCTGGCGCCGGATGTGGAAGAGGTTGCGGCGCACCAGCGCGGAGATCTGCCGGCTCAGCGGCGGCCCCTCGTGACGGACCGGCATCGCGAACCGCTCGTGGGTGGCCGAGGTGTGGGTGGGGTCGGCGACGGTGCTCATACCCGGTTCTCCTGTTCGATGGTCTCGACGTCCGCGGCGTCCGCGGTGTCCTCGGCCCTGCGTCCGGTGAGGGACAGGAAGACGTCGTCCAGACTGGGGCGCTGCAGGCCGATGTCGTCGAGTTCGATCCCGGCGTCGGTGAACGCGGTGGCGATCCCCGCCAGCGCCGAGACGCCCTCCGACGGCGCGGTGAGCCGACGCGCGTCGCGGTCGACGTGCAGTTCCCCGATCCGGCCGTCAAGGACGCGGACGGCCTCGTCGACGTCGTCCGGCCTCGAGACGGTGATGACCAGGCTGGCCGCACCGGAGCGGTCCTTGAGCTGCAACGGGGTGCCCTCGGCGATGACGCTGCCGTGATCGATGACGATCACCCGGTCGGCCAGCTGATCGGCCTCGTCGAGGTACTGCGTGGTGAGCAACAGTGTGGTTCCGTCGCGGACCAGGTCGCGCAGGACGTCCCATAGTTCGTTGCGCGAGCGGGGGTCGAGCCCGGTGGTCGGCTCGTCCAGGAACAGCACGGGCGGGGCCGCGACGAGGCTGGCCGCCAGATCGAGCCGGCGCCGCATGCCCCCGGAGTAGCTCTTGGCGACCTTGGTCGCGGCGTCGCTGAGCGAGAACTTCTCCAGTAGCTCGTCGGCGCGCGTCTTGACCATCTTCTTGGGCAGGCCGTACAGGTCCCCGATGAGGCGCAGGTTCTCGCGCCCGGTGAGCAGCTCGTCGACGGTGGCCGCCTGCGCGGTCAAGCCCATGGCCTTGCGCACCTCGGCCGGGGCACCCATCACGTCGTGCCCGGCGACGCGGGCGGTGCCGGAGGTGGGCGGGCTCAGGGTCGTCATCATGCGGATGGTGGTGGTCTTGCCGGACCCGTTGGGCCCCAGCAGTCCGAGGACCGATCCGGTGGGGACGGAGAAGGAGATGTCATCGACGGCGGTGAAGTCGCCGAATTTCTTGACGAGGTGTTCCGCCTCGATAGCCGGGGCGTCGGACGCCAGTCTGGTACTCACTCGCCAAAGAGTGCCGCGCCGGGAAACGGTAGTCAATACGCAGGTCCGCCAATGAGGACCGATCGCGTCCTATGGCTTGCTGGTCACCGTGTGGAACGCCACGACCGGGGCAACGTATCGTGGGGAGGTTGCCGCCCGACCTCTCGCGTCGCGCGGCCAACCGCCTCTCGAACAAAGGATGACCGGTACCCATGAGCCCCATGTCGACCATCCCGCCGACGATCGCCCGTTCGTGGCTGCTCCTGCCTGCCGACAAGTCCGAGCGCTTCGACGCGGCCGTGAACTCCGAGATGGACGTCGTGGTCCTGGACGTCGAGGACGGGTGCCGCCAGTCGGAGAAGGAACGCGCGCGCCGCGAGGTGCGCCAGTGGCTCGAGGCCGGCAACCACGCCTGGGTCCGGATCAACGACGTCCGCTCCCCCGAGTGGGAGAAGGACCTCATGGCCCTGGGCCACTGCCCCGGCCTCGACGGCGTGATGCTGGCCAAGACCGAGAACCCGGAGCACGTCTCGCTGACGGCCGCCCGGTTGGCCGCGGACACCCCGATCGTCGCGCTGGTGGAGTCCGCCGACGGTCTGGCCGCCGCCACGGAGATCGCCAAGACCGACCAGGTGGTACGCCTGGCGTTCGGCATCGGTGACTACCGCCGTGACACCGGGATCGGATCCTCGCAGATCGCCATGGCCTACACCCGCTCGCAGTTCGTGGTGTCCAGCCGGGTCGCGCGAGTGGCCCCGCCGATCGACGGGCCCACCATCTCCAACGACACCCAGGTCCTCATGGACGCCGCCGAGCACGCGGTCGAGATGGGCATGACCGGCAAGCTGTGCCTGCGGGTGGACCAGGCCCCGTACATCAACGAGGTCCTGTCCCCCTCGGCCGCCGACGTCTCGTGGGCCGAGTCAGTGATCGACGAACTGGGGCCCGGCGGCGAGCGGTGCCGCGACGGCGCGGACCTTCCGCGGCTGGCCCGCGCGCAGAAGATCGCGCACCTCGCGCAGGCCTACGCCGTC
>NZ_JAALEE010000045.1:0-6254 GCF_014145265.1 Dietzia sp. CW19
CGCCACTTGTTCAGCAGTCTCCTAGGCGACGGTGCTGTGGGACCTGGTGACAGGGATATCGATCCTGATGTCGTATCCGGTCATATTGCTGAGGTGGATGCGGCCACGGAGGCAGTGGCCCATGACCGCCTCGTAACGATGACCGTTCGTGATCGCTACGGCACCAGATTTGAGGCTGAACGCCGACGGCGTCTACGTCCGAGAAATAGGCTCGATTACTGAGTCCAATCCTCGAGCTGGCTCTCGCCCTTACCTCGCGGGAGCTCATCAATTTCTCGCCCTCGGCGCCCTGCCCGACATGCTCACGTTGAGCGCCTGCAGCCGGCCCGGCCGACGACGGGTCCGCTCCCGATATCGGCGCGCACTCATGGCCGGGGATCTCAGCCCCGCCGACGGCGGCTAGCAATCCACCCCACCAGCATCGCGAATACTGCGGTGACCGTGATGATGAGTTCAGGAATTGAACGTAATCGGGTGGCAAGTGTGAACTCGGTATTGAGCGGGACCTGTGCGACGAGGGCATCGGCAGTGAACATTTCGGTCTGCTCGAGCACATCGCCATTCGCCGCGATAATCGCGCTGACACCGCTGGTGGCCGCTACCACCACCGTGCGGTTGTGTTCGACAGCGCGCAGCCGCGACATCGCCAGCTGCTGATAGGTCATGTCGGTATCGCCGAAGGTTGCATTGTTCGTTGGTACCGCGATCAACTGCGCCCCCGACCGAACCGACTCGGCCACCAGATCATCGAACGCGACCTCATAACAGGTGGCCACAGCGAGCGGTGTCTCATCGATGGTCACCACACCATCGCCGTTACCGGGCACGAAGTTGCCCGCCTGCGCGGCATAAGGCGAAAGCTTGCTCACGATCGATCGCATTGGCAGATATTCACCAAATGGAACCAGTCGTCTTTTGTCGTGCGCATCGCCAGGTCCTGTTCCTTGCTCCCACACCAGCGCTGTATTTCGGGTGGTACCGGAGCCAGTGGACACCACCGCCCCCACAAGGATCGGAGCGCCGATTGCCTCTGTGGCCGCATCGATCTGTTCTGCAGCGTCGGCATTGCGAAACGGGTCGATGTCTGATGCGTTCTCCGGCCAGATCACCAGATCCGGTGCGGGCTTCACCCCCGCTGCGACCTCGGCGGCGAGAGCGTCGGTACGAGCCACATGATTGTCCAGTACAGCGCGCCGTTGCGCGTTGAAATCCAGACCGAGTCGGGGCACGTTGCCCTGGACTAGGGCAACCGTTTTAGAGGGGGTGGTGATTGGTGCGGTAGAGACGGGTATCGAGCCGAGTGCAGAGGCGGTCACAAGCACCGCCCCGAGTAGCAACACCGAGCGCCAGGCGGAGCGCCGAGCAAGTCCGACGACCACTGCAGCCGTCGCGCTGCCCACCAGTGCAACGGACAGGCTCACCCCTGGCGCCCCAGCGATCTGAGCGATCGCCAGCAATGGTCCATCAGTCTGACCGAACGCCAGCCGGCCCCAGGGAAACCCACCGAAGGGCAGGCGCGCTCGAACCGCTTCGGTGGCCACCCAGCAGCACGCGATCCACAGTGCAGCCCCGGGCAGCCGCGCCACCAGTGCGGTGGCCCCAGCGAAGACAGCGACTGCCACGGCCTGTAGCGCCGCTAATGCTAGCCAGGGGACAGCGCCGACATAAACCCCCACCCAGGGCAGTAAAGGTACGAAGAACCCGAGACCAGCCAGGTATCCCAATCCGAACGCGCCGCGCACGCCGATCCCTCGGACCGCCAGAACCAAAATGGCAAGACCGGCCGGGGCGAGAAACCACAAGGATAGAGGCGGGAAACTGGTGTACAGCAGTATTCCTGCGCCCAATGACGACACCATTCGACCAAGCGCACGGCCGACGGGGTGACTATTTAGCCACCGCCGAGAAGGCGTTGACCGCGGTTGATTTCGGGTAACCCCGCCCATCCTGAGGCCGACTGCTGGCAGTACCACCGATTGCGGCCCACGGTTCTTCTGTCGTGTTGTCATGTCACGCTCGCGAGGTGCGCTCTCGTCTTCCGCAGAGGTCGCGGGGGGAGCGAATCGAACCCGTTCACGGCCTCGCTGAGTCCACGCGCGCGGCCCCGGAGCGGGGCCCGGCACATGCCTCCGACCGGGACGCACAGAGCGGATCGGAAGCATATCTGCCGGGTCACCCGGCGAGCTGGCCGATCTGGAACTCGGCGAGCCGCGATTGTGGCTGGGACGCTCCACTGTGCTGGTCGGTGAAACTCTCTGTCCCGTCTGTGCCGCACAGCTGCTCGATCCGGTCCGGCCCGCCCGGGTGTTGGTCGACCCACGCGGTGAGGTCGTAGACGATGTTCTCGATCACGGTCCAACACGAGTCGGTCGAATCGTTCTGCTGGACCTCGGCCATCGTGACCTGTTTCTCGGCTCTCTCGCCCGTCTGGAGCTGCTCTGCCTGCTCTGGCGCGCCCGTGTCGTTCCCGGCGCAGCCCACAGCTAGGAGCAGGGCGGCGGTGGAGCCGGAGGCGGTGAGTGTCCTGCGCAGTCTCATTCGATCTCCTCGTATAGTGATCTACCGAAAGTCCAGGCGGCCAGCCACGTACACAGGACCGTGAGCACCAGTGCTACGCCGATGTGAAATGCCAAGGTCGAACTGCCCCCTAAGCTCGCTTGGGCGAACGTGGCCCCGAACAGGACGAGGGCGACGACTGCAGCCCAGCGACCTCGCCGTGTAGCCCACGCGCGCCACCCTAGAACCAGAGCCAGCACGCCGGTGAGGACATGAAGGGCGATGGCGGCCGAGCTGTGGACGTCCAGACTGGTGCCGTCCTGGACCAGCACCCCTGCCGAAGTGAAGAGGAGTCCGAGGGCGCTGACTGTCACTAACGCCACCGCTCGTGCGAGCAACAACAATCGTCCGGAAATCTGTAAATCTTGTGATCGCGACACTTTCCCTTTCTCGAGCTGCTCGTCCACTTCTTCGTGGTGGGAGGCGGCCGGCGACCCGCCCCACTTGTCCCCCAATGCCGCACGCACTGTCACATCTGGAGATTGTGCTGTGCTGACCTCTTGATTCGGTCGGGGTTTGATGAAGGTCTGATCAAGATCCCGGACGTGACGGTCGCTGACGCGGTGCTGAATTGGTGCGCGGCCAGTTGGGGTGAACCTGGGTGAAGCCTGTCAGGACGTCCAGCTTCCGAAGGCCTTCCCATGTCGCCCACGTAGTCCCTGACACTCGCAACAGGCAGCTTGATGAACGCTGCCAGAGGCTGTGGTCAGAGGGAGACTCTAGGCACGATGCACGCTTGAGGGAGCCGCTCCCGGTCGTTCTTCGACACGGGCGTGCAGGCCCCCACTTCTTGCGACGGGGACTCTGCTCGTCTAAGTTCGAGCAGAAGTCACATCACGAAACCATCACGGTATAGCGGCAGGGGAGACACGGCGGCAGTGGAGCGAAGACGTGCACGCCGCAAGGCACACCCTTTAACTGTCGACATCTGGGCGAGTTCTGGTCGCCCTCGAGGTGGCGGTACGCATCGCCAACCCTCCGCCCGGCCCGAGTTACGCGATCAGGTCGTCGTCGTCACGGTCGCCGCCGGGGCCATCGTGTCCTCGATAAGTTTTCTAGTGGACCAGCACACAGAGGCTGGTGGTGAGCACATTCACCTCATCGCGCACGAGGAGTCGATCAGTCCTGCTGGCCAGTCTGGAGACATAGCCCTTCCCCCGGCTGAACTGCCTGGGCCCGTTGCGGTGCAAGGCGACATCCCGCTGGAGAGCGCTGCCGCCATGGTGTCGTCATTGGCGGCAGGCACCGAAATCGACGCTCGCCGGCAAGTTGCCGAGGAGACCGCGCGCCGTCCAACAGCAGCGATGCCGACAGTCGGGACCCTCACGTCTGAGTTCGGCCAACGCTGGGGCTCGCTCCACGGCGGCATCGATATCGCAAACGTGATCGGAACCCCGATCGTGGCGGCGACTGACGGGACCGTCATCGATGCCGGCCCGGCGCAAGGGTTCGGCAATTGGGTCCGACTGCTGTCGGATGAGGGCACGATGACCGTTTATGGACACATGGAAGAGGTTCTCGTGTCCACCGGCCAGCGTGTACAGGCTGGACAGACGATTGCCCTCATGGGAAGTCGTGGCTTTTCCACCGGGTCGCACTTGCACTTCGAGGTGTGGTTGAACGAGGGACGGGAGCGCGCCGACCCCATCGAGTGGCTCCGGGAAAACGGTATCGCGACCAACTGAGTCAGCCCTTGGAGTGAGCCGGGGTCTGCGGTAAGGAGATCGTGAATCGGGCGCCGCGGCCGAGCCCGTCGCTGTGAACGCGGATATGGCCTTCGTGGGCTTCGACCAGTGCGCGAGTAATGGTGAGTCCGATGCCGCTTCCTCCGTGTGCCCGGTCGCGTGCGGTGTCGACGCGGTAGAAGCGGTCAAAAATGTGGTCGAGGTGCTGCGCTGCGATGCCTTCTCCAGTGTCGGCGATAGTGATCTCCACGTTCCCGTTGTGTAGGCGACTGGTGACGGTGACCATCCCACCTGAGTCGGTGTGGCGGAGCGCGTTGTGCAAAAGGTTGGTCAGGACCTGGTTGATTCGATCACTGTCGACAGTGATCGGTATTGCCTGATCAATACGTGCTTGGAGCAGCACATTTTTGTGCGAGTACTCGGGGCGCAGGGCGTCGATCGCGGCCGCGATGATGCTGCGAGTGTCGGTACCGATGGGGATGAGACGCGTGAGGTGTTCTTCGGCTCGGGACACCGCGCTGACGTCGTGAGCGAGCCGGCCTAGCCGACCAGTCGCGGTTCGCAGAATGCGCAGCGTGTCGTCGTCGAGTGCACGGACGCCGTCTTCGATTGCCTCAAGGTGGGATTCGAGCGTGGCCAGGGGAGTCCGCAACTCGTGTGCGAGATCTGAGAGCATCCGTCGGCGTGTGGTTTCGGTGGCATCTAGTCGTCGTGCCAGTTCGTTGAAGCTGGCGACAAGATCGTCGAATTCACGACCTATTCTCGGCTCGTGTACTCGTGAGTTGTATTCTCCACCGGAGATCTGCTGGACTGATCGGGTGACCGGGGTGATCGATCGTTGAACGCGGCGGGCGATGTAGCCGCTGACAGCCAGCGACAAGATCACCGATACCGCCAGTGCGATCGACCAAGACAGCATCATTGACGAGTTGAATGCCTCCTCCATATGGGCTGCTTCGGAGGAGTTCTGTGACAGTCCGGCCATCTCCAGATGCTCGTGGAAGATTCCGGGGGCAAGTATTGCGGCGACGACCCAGGCACTGACTGCGAAACCGATCATCACAAAAGCGAGCGCCGCCAGTAGCCGGGTACCGAAGGTGGCAGTGGTGAACCACCGCTTGAGGCGCGTCACGTTGTCACCCAGATCGATCCGGCTCACTGACCATCTCCGGTGCGGTAGCCGACACCGCGGACGGTGCGGATGTATGCGCCCCGGGACGCAGTGTCTCCGAGCTTGCGTCTGAGGTGCGCGATGTGGACATCAACAAGGTGCGTGTCGCCGACCCAGTCGGGCCCCCAGATCGCATTGATCAACTGCGTCCGGGACAGCACCAAGCCGGGGTCTCGCGTCAGTGCCGCCAAGAGGTCGAACTCGGTCCTGGTCAACTGGATCGGGGTGGTGTCGACGGTGACCTCGCGGCCTTCGACGTCGATTGCCAGTGCCCCAATCCTTCGCAGCTCTCTGTGATCGGAGGCCGCAGACGGGGAGCGTAAGGCCGTAGACGATCGAGGACGGCGCAGCATGACCTGGATGCGGGCCATGAGCTCTCGTGGGCTGAACGGTTTGGTCATGTAGTCGTCGGCTCCCACGGACAGTCCGATGAGGGTGTCGACCTCCTCGGTGCGGGCGGTGAGCATGACGACATACGCATCGGAGAAGGTGCGCAACTGGCGGCACACTTCGACGCCGTCCAGCCGCGGAAGACCGAGGTCTAGCACGACGACGTCGGGATCGACTTGCCGGATCAGGTCGACTGCGTCCTGCCCGTCATGAACGACCGTGAGGTCGAAGCCGTCACGAGTCAGATAGGTACCGATGAGGTCGGCGAGCTCACGCTCGTCTTCGACGACCATCGCCCGCAACCCTGCGGTCGCGCGAGTGGTCGGTGACTCACCTTCAGGTCCGGCGTCTCGAGAATCGGATGTGGACATAAGGCCAATCATCGTCGTAGGTCTGCCACTGGCGCCTACCGCGTGCTCGATCTTGATCAGACCTTCATCAAACCCCGACCG
>NZ_JAALEE010000474.1:0-428 GCF_014145265.1 Dietzia sp. CW19
ACCGGGGCCGGAGCCCGGTTCCTGCGACGCCTCGGCGGTGCGGCCGGTGCCGGTCCGCGTCGACCGTGGTCGCACGGCCGACACCTCGGACCACCCGGTGGGTGGCACGGGGGTGCGGCGGTGCAGGCCGTACCACCCGGCGAGCATGGCGACGCCCATGAGGAACCCCGCCCCCACCACGAGGCTCTCCCCGGAACCGCCGAAGGTGGGTGCGCTGAGCAGGACGACGACGACGAGGACCGCGGCCGTGATCCTGGAACCGGATGCCCGGCCCTTCCCGATCAGCGCCTCCCCCTTGGAGACCTCGTCTCCGGCGGAGCGCAGGAGCAGCCACAACAGTGCGTACAGGAACACCCCGGCCCCGCCCCAGAGAGCGGCGATGACGAAGGCGATGCGGAAGAGGACGGGGTCCACCCCGTAGCGGCGGA
>NZ_JAALEE010000474.1:486-1521 GCF_014145265.1 Dietzia sp. CW19
TCCGGCGATCTTGGCGTCGTCCGGGGTCCGGACGGGTCGGGTCCGCCACAGGGAGCGGAGCTCTGATGGGACGTCGTGGGTGCTGGTGCTGGACATGACTCCATCGTGGTGGGCGGGTCGTGGTTCCACATCGGGGGCCGACCCTGATATTCGACCCTGAGAGCACCCGGCAGGGATGATGACGGCATGGTCGACACCGTCGTGGGATTCCTGAGCTCGGACGACCCCCTGCGGCTCTTCGGAGTGACGATGGTCGGCGTCAGCGGACGCACCTCCGGGGCAGGGTCTTCGCGGTCGGTGACCGGATCGCCGTCGGGGAGGTGCGTGGCGACGTGATGTCGCTGGGCTTCCTGCGGACGACGGTGATGGAGATGGGGGCCCCGTCGTCCATGACCGGATCGGAGACCGGGAACTGGGTACCGAGCCGCCAGTTCACCGGGCGGGTGGTGACCGTGTCCAACGGCGTGATCTTCGACGAGGCCGTCTTCAACCACTCCCGCGGTTTCCCGTTCCTCTGGGAGGAGATCTCGGTCAACCTCCCCTTCGACGTTGATCTGCGCGTCGTGGACGAGTTGTTCTCCGCGTGCGCCGATCGGCACACGCGCCAACTCAGCGACGAGGCGATGGCGAGTATGCAGCGGATGAGCCGCGTCTACGCGGTCGACGTCCGCGAGTTCGGACCGCAGGTCTTCGTCTCCCTCCAGGAGGACTGGATCCTCGTGACCGTCCGTTTCGTCGTCGGCAGTCACGGGGCGCGGGCGGTCAAGGACGCGATCTCACGTGACCTGGTGGCCGGGCTGAAGGAACTCGGGATCACTCCGGCGAGCGTGGCCTACGACATCCGTGCGGTGGGCGGGCCCCCTCCCGGGACGGACGAACCGGGGGAGATCCCCGATACCTCTCGGGGTCGCGATCTGTGACCATGGCGGTATGAGTGAGAACGCGACCGATCAGGTATCGGCCCCCGCGCCGCGACCGCCGGTCGCTCCACGGCCGCCCGCGGCCGTGCAGCCGGCCGGGTTCCGGTGGTACCCG
>NZ_JAALEE010000475.1:0-2242 GCF_014145265.1 Dietzia sp. CW19
CGGCCCGCCAACGCGCCGCCCACCGCCGTCGCGGGAGGCGTGGCGACGTGGTGGCCGTCCTGCTGGCGGAGACCGTCGACCGGATCCGGCCCCGCGACGTGGCGGACGACCGCGACATGCGGTCGATGCTCGCCTCCTACTCGCCGCTGGGTGAGGCCGTCACCGAGGAGGTGCACGACGAGGCGATCACCGAGGACGGCGTGCCGCGGCCCGAGTACGTGGACGTGCTCAAGGCCGTCTCGGACCTGGGCCCCGAGACCCTGTGTGAGCGCAAGGACACGGTCGACGACAGCCTCCGCGACCTCGGGGTGACGCTCAAGGTCTACGGCAGGGACGAGCCGCAGGTGTTCCCGCTGGACGCGGTCCCGCGGATCATCCCGGCCGACCAGTGGGCGCGGATCTCGGCGGGGATCGAGCAGCGCGCCCGCGCGATGGAGTTGTTCCTCCGGGACATCTACGGCCCCGGCGAGATCACCCGGGCCGGTGTCGTCCCCGCCGAGGCCCTCGAGCGGGCACCGGGTTTCCGTCCCACCGGCCGGTCGGTCCCGGCGGGGGCGTTGCACGCCCCGGTGTGCGGGGTCGACCTCGTGTCCACCGCCCCGGGCGAGTGGGTGGTCCTCGAGGACAACCTGCGGATGGCCGGCGGACTGGCCATGGCGGTCGCGCTGCGCGACCGGATCAGCGAGGGCTTCCCCGAGTTCGGCGCACGGTCCGAGATCCACGATCCCCGGGTCGGCCTGGACATGCTGACGCAGACGCTGCGCGCGGCCGCGCCGGACGGCGTCGACGATCCGGCGATCGCGGTGGTGATCGCGGAGGACGAGCTCGGATCCTTCGACCTGGGCCAGGTCGCGGCCGCGATCGGCGGCCCGCTCGTCACCCCCGACCACCTGGTGGTCGAGGACAGTCGACTGTGGCGCGTCGACGGCGACGAGCGCAGCCCCGTCGACGTGCTCTACGTCCGTATGGACGAGGAGATGCTGCTCTCCTCCGAGGGGGCCGACGGAACCGTTCTGCGGCGCGGTCTGCTCGGCGCGATGGCGGAGGGCGGGGTGGCCGTGGTCAACGCCCCCGGCAACGGCGCGGCGGACGACAAGGCGATCTACGCGCGCGTGCCGGAGATCATCAACTTCTTCCTGGGCGAGAAGCCCCTCATCGGCCAGGTGGACACCTATCTCTGCTCCGACCCCGAGCAGCGTAAGCAGGTCCTCGACCGGCTGGGGGAGCTCGTGGTCAAGCCGATCGACGGGTACGGGGGCTCCGGCATCACCGTCGGCCCCGAGTGCACGCCCCGCGAGCTCGACGAGCGCCGCGACGAGCTGCGGCGGCACGGCGAGCGATTCGTCGCGCAGGAGGTCCAGGCCCTGTCCACCCTGCCGACGTTCGACGGGCACGAACTCCAGCGCCGGCACGTCGACATGCGGGCGTTCGTCATGCTCCGACCCGGGGACTCGGGTGAGATCCTCGCCTCCGCCCCGCCCGTCGCACTGACACGGGTGGCTCCGGCGGGCACGATGGTCGTCAACGCCTCGAGCGGGGGCGGGGGAAAGGACACCTGGATCCACCGTGCATGACACGACCGAGATCACCGAGGAGGCCGAGTCCCTGGACGTCGCCGGCCCACCCGACGACGCCGCCGGGGGGCCGGACGCGATCCGTCACACCACCTCTCCGTGCCTGTCCCCGGACGGGTCGATGCTGGCGTGCGTGGTCACCGAGCGCACCGGATACCCGCGGGCGGTGCAGCGGCCACTGGGCCTGGGGGGCCTCGACGGGGCAGGGCCGGAGCGCGACGTCGTGCTGCCCGTCAACGGCCCGGTCCGTCGAGTCGCCTACTCTCCCAACGGCAAGTGGCTGGCCTGTGAGGTGGCACCCGACGGCGGTGAGCGCGAGCGGATCTGGCTGGTCACGACCGATCCCGCGGACAAGGACGTCTACCCGATCGACACCCACCACGACGCCACCGAGCAGATCGTCTGCTGGGACGGCGACCTGCTGGCCCTGACCGCCTTCGACTCCGAGGGACTGGCCGAGGGCAGGCTGGTGGACCCGGAGACGGGCGAGAGCACGGTGGTCGACAGCCGGATGGGGGGCGCGCTCGTCCACGCCCGCGACGGCGCGGCCCTGTTCCGGGTCGGAGCCCGCGGGCACCGCGAACTGCTCCGGATCGTCCCGGACGGCCGGTGGTGGCCGCTGTTGCCCGTCGACACCGGGTCCACCACGGACGCCGGCGTGATCCTCG
>NZ_JAALEE010000475.1:2307-4659 GCF_014145265.1 Dietzia sp. CW19
GGATGATCGTCCGCAGCGACCACTCCGCGGAGCGCATGGGCCTGATCGCGGTGGTCGCGGACGAGGAGAGCACGGAGTCCTGGCCGGTGGCCTACCGGGAGGACGCGGACCTGGACCGGGTGGAGGTGAGCCTGGACCGTTCGACGGCGGTGCTGCTGTGGAACGTCCGCGGGGGCTTGTCGGAGATCGAGGTGCTCGACCTGAGCGGGGACCGGCCGCGGGTGATCGTCAGACCGCCGCTCCCCGAGGTCGTGGCGTCCTCGCCCACCCTCACCGCCGACGGCCGTCTGCTGGCGCTCACCGTGCAGAGCCTCGACCAGCCGCCGCGCATCGTCATGTACGACGTGGAGCGACGGAGGTGGACGGGAGAGCCGCCGAGGCAACCGGATCCGGCGCCGGTGCTGGTCCACTTCACGGCCCGCGACGGGCTGGAGTTGTCCGGCTGGCTGTACCGCGCAGACCCGGCCGACGAACCGACGCCCACGGTCGTGTACCTCCACGGCGGGCCCGAGGGACAGTCCCGGCCGGGGTACAACGACCTCGCCCGCCGGTACCTCGACATCGGCGTGACCTACTTCGCGCCCAACGTGCGTGGGTCCACGGGGTCCGGACGCTTCTTCAGCCACGCCGACGACCGCTACGGCCGCTTCGCGGGGATCGACGACGTCGAGGACGCGCTGTTGCACCTGGTCGAGGCGGGCATCGCCGACCCCGACCGGGCGGTGGTCTCGGGCCGCTCCTATGGCGGGTATCTGGTGAACGCGACCCTGGTCCGGCACCCCGGGCGGTGGCGAGGGGGCATCGCGGCGTGCGGGATGAGCGATCTCCAGAGTTTCTACCGCACCACCGAGCCGTGGATCGCCGCCGCCGCCTATCCCAAGTACGGGAACCCGCTGCAGGAGCGGGAACTACTCAGGGAGGCGTCGCCGCTACATCTGTATCACCATGTCGACGTCCCCGTGCTCTTCGTCCACGGGGCACACGACACCAATGTGCCGCTCAGCGAGACGGAGCAGGCCGTGGAGGCCTTGCGTCGCCGCGGCGTACCGGTGGACGTGCTGCTCTTCGAGGACGAGGGTCACGAGTTCGTGAAATTGGCCAACAGGCAGCTGCTCGGGGACCGGGTGGTCGACTTCTGTCAGGAGGTGTTCGGTGTTCGGACGCAAGAAGAGTGAACCCGGCGACGCGGACGGGTTCGAGGGACGACTGATCGGGTGGCGGCGCCACATCCACGCCCACCCCGAGTTGTCCTACGAGGAGACCGAGACCACCGACTACATCGAGGGTGAGCTCCGGTCGATGGGGCTCGAGCCGACGCGGTTCCGGATCGGCACCGGCCTGTGGTGCGACGTCCCGGCCGCCGACGGCGCCACCGCGACGGACGTCGTGGCCCTGCGCGCGGACATCGACGCACTGGCCATGGGCGAGGACTCCGGCGAGCCCTTCGCCTCGGAGGTCGACGGGGTCGCCCACACGTGCGGTCACGACGGCCACACCGCGATGCTCCTGGGCGCGGCCGAGATGCTGGTCGCCGACCCGCCGCCGCGCCCCGTGCGCCTGATCTTCCAGCCGGCGGAGGAGACCATGCCGGGTGGCGCCAAGGACTGCGTCGAGGAGGGCGTGGTGGAGGGCGTGGACCGCATCCTCGCGCTGCACTGCGACCCGCACCGCCGTGTCGGCGAGGTGGGCGTGACCGGCGGCGCCATCACCTCGTCCAACGCCAAGATCGGCATCACGGTCCACTCGGACGGCGGGCACACCGCCCGGCCCCACGAGACCCAGGACACGGTCTTCGCCCTGGCGCAGATCGTCACGGGGGTGACCGCTGTGGTCGACCGGACGATCGACCCGCGCTCGGGAACGGTCCTGACCTGGGCCTCGGTCAAGGCCGGAGGCACCGCACCCAACGTCATCCCCGACTCGGGGCAGCTGTGGGGCACGCTGCGCAGCGCCGACCGCGACGTGTGGGCCACGGCGGAGCCCGTCGTCCGCGAGGCCGTCGAGACGATCGCCGCGACCTACGGGGTCCGCGCCGAGGTCGACTACGTCCAGGGCGTGCCGCCGGTGGTCAACGACGAGACCTGCGCCGACCTGGCCGCGTCGGCCGTCGAGCAGGTGCTCGGTGCCGACGGGGTGGGCACCGCCGTCCAGTCCAGCGGAGGCGAGGACTTCGCCTGGTACACCGAGGAGATCCCCGGCGTCTACCTGCGGCTGGGGGTGTGGGACGGCGAGTCCGAGGAGACCGACCTGCACCACCCCGGGTTCGTCCTGGACGAGGCCGCACTGCCCCACGGCGCCCGGATCTTCGACGCCTTCGCGAGGGCGGACCGACCCGCGGGATGACCGGCCGAC
>NZ_JAALEE010000475.1:4735-5373 GCF_014145265.1 Dietzia sp. CW19
GAGATCGCGGGTAGACAGAGGGGCATGACAGCCGCCCCGACCGAGATAGCCCCGACCTTCTCCGCCCCGACCCTGCCCGCGGCGAGCGGGCCGCTCTCGCAGGCCGTGGTCACGGCGCTGTCGACGGGCCGGACAGACGGGCTCCCGGGCGTGCCGGCGGACACCGATCCGCTGGGCCGCGATCTGCAGCTCGCGCTGTACATGCTCTACGAGCTCCACTACCGGGGCTTCGTCGGGGTCGACGCCGACCTGGAATGGGACCCCGAGCTCCTGCGGCTGCGGCGCGCACTGGAGTCCCTGTTCCTCGATCACCTCCGGGGAGCCGTCGAGCCCGGCGAGGACCCGGTGGCGGAGATGGACGCGCTGTCCGTGGAGGCGACCTCCGGCACCGGCCCGTCCTGGTACTTCAAGGACGAGGGCACCTGGGACCAGCTGCGCGAGTACTTCGCCCACCGGTCGCTGTACCACCTCAAGGAGGGCGACCCCCACGCGTTCGCCATCCCCCGACTGCAGGGGCAGGCCAAGGCCTCGTTCGTCGCCGTGGAGTTCGACGAGTTCGGCGGCGGGCGCGGCGAGCGGGTTCACCAGCAACTGTGGGCCGACCTCATGAGGGCCGCCGAGCTGGACCCCACCTACCT
>NZ_JAALEE010000476.1:0-1470 GCF_014145265.1 Dietzia sp. CW19
CACCGGGTCGGTATCAGTGTCAGGGACCGGCAGGCTCTTCACCGTCGGTGACCCCAAACAGTCCGTCTACCGTTTCCGGCGGGCCGACATCTCCACCTACCTGCGAGCGCAGCGCGGGGACGGAGTCGAGGTCGAACGCCTGAGCACCAACTTCCGGTGTTCGCGGGCGGTGCTCGACTGGGTCAACGAGGTGTTCTCGGAAGTACTCCTCGCCGCGGAGGGAGTGCAGCCCGACTACCGGGAACTGGAACCGGGTCCCGACCGGCCTCCGTTCGACCCCGCGCACGGCCCCCGCCCGTTCGTGTTCCGCACCGAGGACGTCCCCGAGCTTCCCGATCACTGTCCGCCGGACGCGAACGATGATGCACGACGCCACTGGACCGAGGCCTCCGATGTGGCCCGCGTGATCGCGACCGCCGTCCGCGAGCAGTGGACACACGAGTCCAGGGACGGCGGTCACACCCCGCTCCGCCTCGGGGACATCGCGATCCTGTTGCCCTCGCGGAGTTCGCTGCCCATGATCGAGAAGTGCCTCGACCACGCCGGGATCGATTTCCGGACCGAGGCGTCGTCCATCGTCTACGGCACCCCGGAGATCCGCGACCTCCTCCTCTCCGTGCGGGCCGTGGCCAACAGCGCCGACGAGGCCTCGCTCGTCGGTGCGCTCCGTTCCCCGCTGTTCGGCTGCGGCGACGACGACCTGCTCCGCTGGCGCGCCGCCGGTGGGGCGTGGGCCCCCGGTGCCCCGGCACCCGACCACCTCGAGGACTCCCCCGTCGCCGCGGGGATCGACTACCTCTCCGACCTGTCCCGGCGGAGCCGCCGGCCGGGCGAGATCCTGGAGAAGCTCGTCCACGACCGCATGGTCTTCGAGTCGGTCGCCGAGTCCCCCCGCCGCCGCGACCTGTGGCGGCGCATCCGCTTCGTCATCGAGCACGCCTGGCAGTGGGAGGAGTCCGCCGCCGACCCCGCCCGCGCCGACCTGCGGGAGTACGCGGACTGGGCGCTGGCCCTCACCGCCGAGGACGCCCGCGTCCCCGAGGCGGTGATCCCCGAGATCGGTGTCGACGCGGTGCGGATCACCACCATCCATGCCGCCAAGGGCCTCGAGTACCCCATGGTCGTCCTGGCCGGGATGAGCCGCGGCTGGCCCGGGGACCGCGACAGGCTCCTGTGGACGGACGACGATCCCCCGCGCCCCGTGGCCTCCTTCTCCACGCAGGTCCGTGATCCCGGATTCGCGCGGGCCGCAGAGCGAGAGGCCGAGCACTCCAGGGCAGAGCGGATCCGGCTCCTGTACGTCGCCACCACGCGGGCCGAGAGCCGGCTCGCCGTCTCCGGTCACGGATATGTCCTGAAAAAGCAGAAGAACCCGGAGCCCAAGAAGCTGTGGGGTACCCTCCTCGGTTCGGTGATGGTGGAGCCCGACGCGCCGGCGCTCGTCCCCTACGGCGAGGGACTGCTCGAGCC
>NZ_JAALEE010000477.1:0-1859 GCF_014145265.1 Dietzia sp. CW19
CGAGCGACCAGGTGAGCAGCGCGCCCAGCGCGATCACGGGCTCGGGCCGCAGTCCGTTGTTGAACGCCATCCAGAAGGCCAGGAAGAGCGCGGCGCCCGTCCAGCGCGGCCGGTGCCAGGTGCGGGCGAGCCGGCCCAGGCGCGGGACCACCTCCCGGCTGATGATCAGCCACGCCAGGATGCCGCACGCCAGGGTGGGCAGGCGCATCCACGGGCTCGCGGTGGACACCTCGGCGAACAACCGCAGGATCTCGTAGTACCAGCCCACGGGCGACTCGGGGGATCCGAGCCAGCGGTAGTAGTTGGCCATGTACCCGCTGGGTCCGGCCGACCGGGCCATGGTGAGGAGGTAGCCGTCGTCGGAGGTGTTGGCGCCGACGAGGTGCCAGAACCCCAGGACGCCCACCACCACGCCGTCCACCGCCGACAACCGGGTCCACGAGCGGGGGACGAACCGGCGGTCGGACCGTCCGTCGATCCCGTCGAGGCGGTGCAGGAACACCACCGAGGCGAGGGTGGCCAGGACCCCGAGCACCATCAACGCCAGCTTGAGCGCCGTGGGGCTGGAGGAGTAGCGGGAGTCGACGGTGATCTCCACCGTCGACTCGCCCAGCCCGTCGGGCGCGGAGGTGGGCGTGAGGTCCGTGAACACCCCTGTCACCTGCGGGCGCATGGTTCCCGGGACGGCCGCGCTGACCGGGTCCTGGCCGTTCTCGTCGTCGTCCCCGCCCTGGCCCCCGACCTCGGACAGGCCGGTGAGCTCGGCCACCAGCACCCCGACCTCGGCCCTGACCCGCAGCGACTCGCAGGCCGGGTCCCGGAGGGTGGACAGGGGGACCGAGAGCAGGGTGGTGTTGCGGACCGCCACCTCGATGGCGGGGTCCCCCGCGGCGTCGGCGGAGCGTTGCACCACGAGGCCGTCGGAGATCCGACCGGGTGCGCCCTCGGGCAGGGTCGAGAACACGATCGTGTCGTCGGGAACCTGCGACAACGGGCCACACGGTGCGGTGATGGTCAGGTCGAGCGGTCTCCCGGAGACCAGCGGCGCGGTGACGGAGGCGTAGTCGGGTCCGGCGGTCCAGCGCACCTCGGTGGTGTCCTGGTGGACCGGGAGGAACCCGGACAGGATCGCCAGGAACGCGCCGAGGAAGCCGGTGATCACGGCCAGCCGTCGGTCGCGGTCCATCCCCGGGTAGGGGTGCCGCCCGAGGGGGCGCCGGTCGCTCGCCGTCACAGTGGGGTCACCTCATCGCACCACGATCACGGCGAACGGTCCGACGTCGTGGACCTCGAAGTGGGGGCCCTCCACGGCCTCGGCGGGGATGGTGACGCCGAACCGGCGCACGTTGGGGTCGTTGGGATAGGTGTCCTCGGCCAGGCGCAGCGCGTACCCGGAACCCGAGGGGCGGGCGACCACGGCATCCGGGCGCCGCCACGGCGTGTCGTTCATCATGGCGTACAGCTCGTCGCCGCTGGTGGCGTCCTCCCAGCCGAGCATCACCTCGTTGCGCTCGTCGTACCGACCGAGCGGGTTGGCGTAGTGGGAGGTGACGGCCTGGTAGGCCAGGTACGGGTGGTAGGCCAGGAAGGCGTCGGCGGTGCTGACGACGACGAGGTCGGTCTTCTCGCGGCCCGGGAACGCCTCGAGGATGACCCTGTCGACCTCGGCGTAGTGGGACTCGGGCCCGGGCGGGAAGCGGTCGGCGCGCTCGCCGTCGCCGTCGGTGTCCGTATAGGCCAGTCGGATCTCCTCGTGCAGGTGATCGGGGATCCCCTGCGCGTGGGCGAGTGCGGCGAGGGTGGCCACGACGCCCACGACGGCGGTGGCCCGGCGACGCCGGTCGGCGGCCTCGGCGGCG
>NZ_JAALEE010000478.1:0-2729 GCF_014145265.1 Dietzia sp. CW19
GCTCGACCACGTTGGCCAGCAGGAACGCCCGCGTGAGCGGACCGACGCCACCCGGGTTCGGGGAGACCGCACCGGCGACGTCCCACACGTCCGGGTGGACGTCGCCGGCCAGCTTCCCGTCGAGCCGGGACACCCCCACGTCGAGGATCGCCGCGCCCGGCTTGACCATGTCCGGCGTGAGCATGTGGGCCACCCCGGCCGCGGCCACGATCACGTCGGCCCGCCGCGTCTCGGCGGCCAGGTCCCGGGTTCCGGTGTGGCACAGGGTGACGGTCGAGTTCTCGCTGCGGCGGGTGAGCATCAGCCCGATCGGGCGCCCCACGGTGACCCCGCGGCCGATCACCACCACGTGTGCCCCGTCGAGTTCGACACCGAATCGCCGCAGGAGGTGGATGGCGCCGTTGGGGGTGCACGGCAGAGGGGCCGTCGCGTTGAGGACCAGCTTGCCGAGGTTGACGGGATGCAGGCCGTCCGCGTCCTTGGCCGGGTCGATGCGCTCGAGGATCGCGTTCTCGTCGAGGTGCTTCGGCAGCGGTAGCTGAACGATGTACCCGGTACACGCGGGATCGGCGTTGAGCTCGTCGATCACGGCCTCGAGCTCGGCCTGACCGGTCTCGGCGGGCAGGTCACGCCGGATGGAGGCGATGCCGACCTGCTCGCAGTCGCGGTGCTTCATCTTGACGTAGGAGTGGCTGCCCGGGTCGTCGCCCACCAGGACCGTTCCCAGCCCCGGGGTGATGCCCTTGTCGCGCAACGCGGCGACCCGGTCGGTGAGGTCGGCGACGATCTCGTCGCGGGTGAGCTTTCCGTCCAGCTTGATAGCGGTCACGGGCGCCAGTATCCCACTCCGGAGCGGCCACGTCGCCAGCGCACTGCGAGAATGGCCGCCATGACCGGAGCCGGCGTGCGTGTGTTGTTCGACCGACCCCGCATCCCCCCCAACACCGGCAACGCGATCCGGCTGGCGGCGGGGGCGGGGTGTGAACTCCATCTGGCCGGGCCACTGGGCTTCGACCTGTCCGAACCGCAACTGCGGCGGGCGGGGCTCGACTACCACGACCTGGCGCACGTGGAGGTCCACGAGGATCTCGAGGCCGCGTACGCGCGACTACTCCCGGCGCGGGTGTGGGCGTTCACCGTGCGGGCCGACCGCTCGCTGCCGGAGGTCCGGTTCTCCCCCGGTGACGTCCTGCTGTTCGGGCCCGAGCCCACCGGTCTGGCCCCGGACGTGCTGGCCGACGAGCGCGTGACCGCGACGGTGCGCATCCCCATGCTGGCGGGTCGCCGCTCCATGAACCTGTCCAACGCCGCCGCCGTGGTGGTCTACGAGGCCTGGAGGCAGCAGGGCTACCCAGGCGGTATGGATATTCCGCCACTTTGACTTAATATTTCGGTATGCCGAAATCTCATCTGGCCGGGGGCCGCAATCCCCGGGCCGGTCGCCGGCGACCCTGGTCCCCCGCGGCCGCGGTCGTCGTCGCACTCGTGACCGCGATCGTGGCGGCCGCCTGCACCACCGGCACCTGGGGGGCGGTCGACGTGGACGACCGGCCCCGGTTCGCCGCCCGGGAGGCCGACGACAGGGTCGTGGTGGCCACGACCTTCACGATCCTCGCGGACATGGCCCGCCGCGTCGGTGGAGACCGGGTCCGGGTGGAGTCGGTGACGACCCCGGGCGCCGACATCCACCAGTACGAGCCGTCCGTCGACGACCTCAAGCGGGTCGAGGGCGCGGACCTAGTGGTGAGCAACGGTCTCGGCATGGACGACTGGCTGCTGCGCTTCATCGACGGGACCGACGCACGCCACGTGGTCACCTCCGAGGGGGTCGACCCGCTGCCGGTGCGCTCCGGCAACTACACCGGGCGGCCCAACCCCCACGCGTGGATGTCGCCCGACGAGGGCGCGAGATACATCCGGACGATCGCCCGCGCCCTGACCGAGGTCGACCCGGAGGGAGCCGAGGGGTACCTCGCTCGCGCCGAGGACTACGTGGCCGAACTCGACGAGCTGGCGTCCCGCGCCCGCGCGGCCGTGGCGGCGGTGCCGCAGGACCGCCGTGTCCTGGTCACGTGCGAGGGCGCGTTCTCCTACCTGGCCCGGGACCTCGGCCTGGAGGAGCTCTACCTGTGGCCGGTCAACAGCGAGTCCCAGGGGCTGCCGCGTCAGGTCACCGCCCTGATCGACGAGGTGCGTGATCGTGAGATCCCCGCCGTCTTCTGCGAGTCGACGGTCTCCGGCGCGGCGATGGAGCAGGTCGCGGCCGAAACGGGCAGCAGGGTCGCCGGCCTGCTGTACGTCGACTCCCTCTCCGCGCCCAGCGGCCCGGTGCCCACCTACCTCGACCTGCTCGACCACGACCTCGAGACGATCACCCGGGAGCTGACGTCATGACCGACCGCCCACTGCCCTTCTCCGTGCACACGGGCCCGCCCGCCGTCGTCGTCACCGACCTCACCGTCGACCGCGGCCAGATCCGCGCGCTCGACTCGGTGTCGCTCTCGGTGCCGACCGGGGAGATCACCGTGCTGCTCGGCCCCAACGGGTCCGGGAAGTCCACCCTGCTCCAGTCGCTGCTCGGCCTTGTCACCCCCACCGGTGGATCGGTGCGCCTCCTCGGTTCCCCGGTCCGGCGCGCGCTACGCACCGGACGGGTGGCGGCGGTGCCCCAGTCGGACGGACTCGACGAGCGGTTCCCGGTCACCGCCGGTGAGGTGGTCATGCAGGGC
>NZ_JAALEE010000479.1:0-8533 GCF_014145265.1 Dietzia sp. CW19
AGATCCGCTCGAGACCGTCCGGGGAGAGGGGGGCGGGGTTGTCCAGGACCCGCGACTCGCCCTGCGCACCACGGCCCGACCGGTCGGCGACCGTCACGTCCCGTCCGGCGGGGTCCGGGTCGTCCGAGGCGGAGATCGCCAGGACGACGCCGCTCACCAGTGCGACGCCCACGATGATCGCCGCGAGGACGCCCCACGGATGCCGGGTGGTCGCGTCCGGCGGTGGCCACGGCGAGGTCGGATCCCCCCGGGGCGACTCCACCCGGGTCGGACCGTGGTCGCCGTGCAGCCGGACCCTCACCCCCTGGAGGTCGGCGAACAGTGGTCGGAGGTCGTCGACGTTGCGGGCGGACGTGGCCACCCGGACCCGCTCGTAGTGTTCGAACTGGTCGAGCTGGCCGCTCGCCAGCGCGGAATCGAGCGCCGTGATGACCGCGGTGCGGTCGTCGTCGGTGGCCCGGATCGCCCGGGTCCCGGAGGGGTCTGCGGACATGGGATGAGAATAGTCCTCGGAGTCAATCCCTGGACCCCTGACAGGAACACGTTCTAGTCTGGGGTCATGAGCGCACCCACACCCACCATTCCCACCGAGACCGGAGTCCTGAACAACCGGACCGGGGAGTACGTGACCAGCGTCTACCGGATCGCCGAGGCCGAGCCGGACCGCGTCGCGGTGATCGAGGCCTCCGGTCGCCGGGTGACCTTCGGCGAACTCGTGGACGCGGCGCACGGTCACGCGCGGGGCCTGCGCGCGCTGGGTCTGGGGGCCGGGGACGGGATCGTCCTGATGGCGCCGAACAGTATCGGGTTCCTCGAGGTCTACTTCGCCGCCCTCGAGATCGGTCTCTATGTGGCCCCCGCCAACTGGCACCTGACGGGGCCGGAGGTGGCCTACATCCTGGAGAACTCGGGCTCGACGGTGTTCGTGGCCGACGAGAGGTTCGCCGACGTGGCCACCACCGCCGCCGCCGAGGCCGGGCTCGACCCCGCCCGCTGCTACGCGATCGGCGACGTACCGGGGTTCCGGCCGCTCTCCGAGCTCGCCGTCCCGGCCGAGGGGGAGGACCCCTCGCCGTCGGGCCGTACCCTCGGCGCCCCGATGCTCTATACCTCCGGCACCACCGGTCGCCCCAAGGGCGTCCGCAGGCCGCTGACCGGCGCCTCTCCCGACCAGGTGACGGTTCCCAACTACTTCTTCTTCGCCGGCTTCGGCATCCAGGCCGCGGACAACGTGCACATCTGCGGCTCGCCGCTCTACCACACGGCCGTGCTCAACTTCGTCGCCATCTCGCTCAACCTGGGCCAGACGGTGGTGCTCATGGACAAGTGGGCCCCGGAGGAGATGCTGCGTCTCATCGACGCCCACGGGGTGACCCAGTCCCACATGGTCCCGACCCAGTTCTCGCGGCTGCTCGAACTGCCGGAGGAGGTGCGCGCGAAGTACGACGTGTCGAGCCTCCGGACGATCGTCCACGGCGCCGCCCCGTGTCCGAAGCACGTCAAGCAGGCGATGTTGGACTGGTGGGGACCCGTCCTCACCGAGTACTACGCCGGCACCGAGGGCGGTGGCTGCACCATCACGGGCGAGGAGTGGCTGCGTAAGCCCGGAAGCGTGGGTCGGCCGTGGAAGACCACCACCCTGAAGATCCTCGACGACGACGGCAACGAGCTCCCCGCCGGCGAGACGGGCAACGTCTACCTCCAGATGCACGGGTCCAGGTTCGAGTACCACCAGGACGCGGAGAAGACCGCGAAGACCTACGTCGGCGAGCTGTTCACCATGGGCGACATCGGCTACGTGGACTCCGACGGTTATCTGTTCCTGTGCGACCGCAAGAACGACATGATCATCTCCGGCGGGGTGAACATCTACCCGGCCGAGATCGAGTCGGAGATGACCCGCCACGAGGCCGTCCGCGACGTGGCGGTGTTCGGCATCCCGCACCCCGACTGGGGCGAGGAGGTCAAGGCCGTGGTGGAGCTGGCCGAGGGTTACGTGGAGTCCGACGACCTCAAGTCGCAGATCCTCGAGGACCTCTCCGGCCGACTGGCCAAGTTCAAGATGCCGCGGTCGATCGACGTGGTGGAGGAGTTGCCCCGGCAGGCCAACGGCAAGTTGGTCAAGCGCAAGCTCAAGGATCCGTACTGGGCGGACGCCCGGTGAGCCGTATCGGGCGGACGCCCGCCGGCCCGGTTGCCCACCGGCCACGGGGGCCGCTCACTACCCTGGACGCATGACCAGTACCCCGACCGCCCGTGATCTCACGCTCGCCCAGATCCTCGAGCGGCAGCAGCAGGCGTTCCTCGCCGACCCGCAGCCCGAGGCCGGGATACGGCGCGATCGGATCCAGCGGCTCAAGCACCTCGTCCTGGACAACGCGGCCGAGTTCACCGAGGCGATCCGCGAGGACTACGGGTGCCGACCCGAGACGCTCTCCACGATCACCGACATCGCCTCATCGATCCCGGACCTGGATCATCAGCGCGGCCACCTCGCCAGGTGGATGAGGCCGAGGCGGGTCTCCCGAGCCCTCGACGCGGTGGGGTTCACCCAGCAGGTCCGCCACGACCCCAAGGGCGTCGTCGGGATCATCGGCCCCTGGAACTTCCCCCTGTATCTGACGATCGTCCCGGCCGGGTCGGCGCTCGCCGCGGGCAACAGGGTGATGATCCGGCCGTCGTCGGTCACCGCCCACACGACCGAGGTGCTCTGCCGTCGGGCGCCCGAGTACTTCGCCGTCGACGAGTTGGCCGTCGCGGGGCCCGAACACGGCCGCGGTTCGGACTTCTCCCGACTGCCCTTCGACCACCTGTTCTTCACCGGCTCCCCTGGTGTCGGCAGGTCCGTCGCCAGGGACGCCGCCGCCAACCTCACCCCGGTCACCCTCGAACTGGGCGGCAAGAACCCCGTCGTGGTGGACACCAGCGCCGACCTCGACCGCGCCGCGCGGGGCATCGCGGCATCCCGAATGATCAACGGTGGCCAGGTGTGCATGTGCCCGGACTACGTCTTCGTCCCCGAGGCCGAGCTGGAGGCGTTCTGCGACACCGTCCTGGACCAGTGGCGCAGGACCCTGCCGGCGATCGTGGGCAACCCGGAGTACACCGCGATCGTCAACACGTCCAACTACGAGCGCGTCGTCGGCCTGATCGACGACGCCGTGGCCAAGGGTGCCGTCAGGCGCGACGCCACCCCGGCGGGGGAGCGGTTGCCGGACGCGGGTGTCCGGAAGATCGCACCCACCCTTCTCACCGGTGTGACGCCCGAGATGGAGATCGACTCGGACGAGGTGTTCGGGCCCGTACTCACGTTCTTCGGATACCGGAGCCTCGACGAGGCGGTCCGCTACATCAACGAGCGGCCCAGCCCGCTGGTCCTGTACTGGTACGGCCAGAAGAACAGCCGCTTCGACACCGTGGCCGACCGCACCCGCTCGGGAAACATCTACGGCAACGACTTCGGCATCGGGATGGCCTCCCCGGCCGTCCCCTTCGGCGGGGTCGGCGATTCGGGGATGGGCGGCTACCACGGGCACTACGGATTCCGGACGTTCAGCCACGAGCGCGCCGTCGCGATGCACTCTTACGACGTCAACGTCTCCCGGGTGCTCGCGCCCCCGTTCACCGCGGGCAAGAAGAGGCTGGCCTCGGGGTACCTCGGGGTGATGAGGGCCCGGACCCGGCTGGGGCTCTAGTCGGGTCCGGGCGCCCGGTCACTCCCCGCGGAACTCGGGCCTGCGCTTCTCCGCGAACGCGCGCGGGCCCTCCTTGGCATCGGCCGAGGCGAAGACCCGCCCGCCGACCTCGGCGTCGACGCGGAAGGCCTCCTCCTCGTGCATGCCCTCGGTGCGCCGGATGGTCTCGATCATCCCCTGCACCGCGAGGGGCCCGTTCGCGGCGATGAGCCCGGCGATCTCCAGGGCCTTGTCCAGGGCGGTGCCGTCGTCGACCACGTGGCCGATCAGCCCGAACCGCTCCGCCTCCTCGGCGGTGAGATGGCGGCCCGTCATGAGGACCTCCATCGCGACGGTGTAGGGGATCTGACGCACGAGTCGCACCGCGGAGCCGCCGAGGGGGTACAGGCCCCAGCGGGCCTCGGAGACGCCGAACCTGGCGGAGCGCCCGGCGACCCGGATGTCGGTGCCCTGCAGGATCTCGGTCCCGCCGGCGATCGCCGGGCCCTCGACCGCGGCGATGAGCGGCTTGCTCAGCCGGCGCCCCTTGAGCAGCGCGGGCAGACGGGTCAGGTCCCAGCCCCCACCCGCGAACTTGTCGCCCGGCGCGTCCTTGTTCATCGCCTTGAGATCCGCACCCGCGCAGAAGTACCCGCCCGCGCCGGTCAGGATGCACGCGCGGATGTCCGGGTCGGAGTCCACCAGGTCCCACGCCGCCTCCATGCCGCGCATCATCGGCCCGGACAGCGCGTTGCGCGCCTCGGGGCGGTTCATGGTCACCACCAGGACGTGTCCACGCCGCTCGGTGAGCAGGTGCTGGTCCTCGGGCGTCTCGACGCGGGTCATCGGGCCTCCAAAAATTAGTTACACGGGTTCACGGCTTTCGCCCACGGCCGACGGTAACACGTTCTACTTTGGGTGTATGGCGTACACCATCGGAGATCTCGTCGAGCACAGTGTCGATCGCGTTCCGGACCGGGTCGTCCTGGTCCAGGAGGGTCGGTCGTTCACCTTCAGGGAACTGGAGGAGCGGGCCAACAGGCTCGCCCACCACCTCCGGTCCGTCGGTGTCGGACCCGACGACAAGGTGGCGGTGTACAGCCGCAACACCATCGAGGCGGTCGAGGCGATGGTCGCGATCTTCAAGATCCGCGCCGTGATGGTCAACGTCAACTACCGGTACGTCCCGGCCGAGCTCGAGTATCTGCTCGACAACTCCGACTCCGTCGTGGTGGTCCACGAGCGGCGCTATTCGGACGTCCTCGCCCGGGCCCTGCCCAACACGCCGGGGGTCCGGCACTGCCTGGTCATCGAGGACGGCACCGACACCCCTGACCCGCAGACGCCCGACGGGGTCTCCGTCGCCCACTACGACGACGCGCTGGCGGCGCAGTCGCCGGAGCGCGACTTCGACGAACGCTCGAACGACGACATCTACATGCTCTACACCGGCGGCACCACGGGCTCCCCCAAGGGAGTGATGTGGCGTCAGGAGGACGTGTTCATGGTCCTCGGCGGCGGCATCGACTTCCTCACCGGTGAGAAGGTCGCGGACGAGTGGGAGCTGGCGAACAAGGCGGTCGACGGTGGCGTCCTGGTCCGCGCCGCCCTGCCCCCGCTCATCCACGGCGGTGCCCAGTGGGCGATCCTCATGGCGCTGTTCGCCGGCCACACCAGCGTGCTCATCCCGGAGTTCGACGCCGAGACCGTCTGGCGGACCGTGACCGAGCACAAGATCAATCTCCTGTTCATCACGGGAGACGCCATGGCGCGTCCCCTGATCGAGGCATGGGACGCGGAGAAGTACGACTCGTCGTCGTTGTTCTACATCGGGTCCTCCGCGGCCCTGTTCTCGCCCTCGGTCAAGGACCAGTTCATCGAGGCGTTCCCGAACGTCATGCTCTCGGACTCGATCGGGTCCTCCGAGACCGGCTTCTCCGGGATCGCGCTCGCGGAGAAGGGCAAGACCCACACCGGTGGACCCCGCGTGAAAATCGACGGGGAGACCACGGTCCTCGACTCCGAGGGCAACGAGGTCCAGCCCGGTTCCGAGGTCATCGGCAAGGTCGCGCGCACCGGGCACATCCCGGTGGGGTACTACAAGGACGAGGTCAAGACCGCGGCCACGTTCAAGACGTACGGCGGGAAGCGCTACTCGATCCCCGGTGACGACGCCCGGGTCGAGGAGGACGGCACCGTCACGATGCTCGGCCGCGGATCGGTCTCCATCAACACCGGAGGCGAGAAGGTCCACCCGGAGGAGGTCGAGGCCGCCCTCAAGACGCACCCCGACGTGTACGACGCGCTCGTGATCGGCGTCCCCGACGAGCGGATGGGCCACAAGGTCGCCGCCGTGCTCCACACGCGTGACGGCAAGTGCCCGCCGATCGACGAGCTGAACGACCACGCGCGGCGAGAGATCGCCCGCTACAAGTGCCCGCGAGCGCTGTGGGTCGAGCAATCGGTCAAGCGCAATCCCGCGGGCAAACCCGACTACCGATGGGCCGCGGAGATCGCCGCGTCCCGCCCCGCAGACGACAGCCAGGAGATCAGCAAGTGAGCATCCGTACCCCACTCGCGGAGGAATTCGGGATCGAGTACCCGGTCTTCGCCTTCACCCCGTCCAAGGCGGTCGCCGCAGCGGTGACGCGCGCCGGCGGCATGGGCGTCCTCGGGTGCGTCCGCTACAACGACGCGGCCGAGCTCGACGAGGTCCTGACCTGGATGGACGAGAACACGGACGGGAAGCCGTACGGCGTGGACATCGTCATGCCGAACAAGGTACCCACCGAGGGCAGCACCACCGACATCGCCGCGATGATCCCCGAGGAGCACAAGGCGTTCGTCTCCCGGGTCCTCGACGACCTCGGGGTGCCGCCCCTCGGTGACGACGCCGAGCACAACGCCGGTGTCCTGGGGTGGCTCCACTCGGTCGCCGAGGCGCACGTCGAGATGTCGCTCAAGCACCGCCCGGTGCTCATCGCCAACGCGCTCGGCTCCCCGCCCAAGCACATCGTGGACCTCGCGCACGCCAACGGGATCAAGGTCGCCGCGCTCGCCGGTGCGAAGAAGCACGCGCTCGCGCACGTGGACAACGGCGTCGACATCGTGATCGCCCAGGGCGGGGAGGCCGGCGGCCACACCGGCGAGGTCGCGACCCTCGTTCTTGTGCCGGAGATCGTCGCCGCGCTCGACGGGCGCGCGCCCGTGCTGGCCGCCGGTGGGATCGGGAGCGGCTCGCAGGTCGCGGCCGCGATCGGCATGGGCGCCGAGGGGGCGTGGATGGGCTCCCGGTGGCTCACCGCCGCGGAGTACGGCGATGACGGCGGCTCCAAGGCGATGCAGGAGGCGCTCGTCGCGGCCACCAGTGCCGACACCGTCCGCACCCGCATCTACTCGGGCAAGCCCGCGCGCCTGCTCAAGAGCAAGTGGACCGAGGCGTGGGCGGCCGAGGGTGCGCCGAGTCCGTTGCCGATGCCGCTGCAGAACATCCTCGTCGCGGAGGCGCACCAGCGGATCTCGGAGGCGCAGGATCCGGAGGTCGTGGCCATGCCGGCGGGCCAGATCATCGGTTCCCTGGAGGGTGTCGTCCCGGTCGCCGAGACGATGGCCCAGATCGCGAGAGAGTACGAGGCGGCGGTGGAGCGCCTGCGCGGCACCCTGGGCTGACCACGCTGACCACCCTCGGCTGATCACGCTGGGCTGACCATCCTGGGCTGACGTCAGCGCGCGTCCGCATTTCTTTCACTGCCGCCCCCGGCGATGAACCCTCGCCCGCACCGATGCGCACGCGAGAGTTCATCGCCGGGGGCGGCTGTGTTCTGGGCGTACAGGCGCGGCCGCGGATGCCCGCCCACGCGCCGTGGGGCGGCTCAGGACTGCGTGATGAACAGGAACATCGCCGCCCAGTGACAGGCGAACGCGATGACCGTGCAGGTGTGGAAGACCTCGTGGAAGCCGTAGACCCCGGGAACGGGATTCGGCCGCTTGAGCCCGTAGACCACGGCCCCGCCCGTGTAGGCCACGCCGCCGGCGACCACGAGTGCGACCCCCACGAGGTTGGCCTCGACGAGGTCGCCGGCGAACCACACCGCCGTCCAGCCCAGGACGATGTACAGCACCACGTACAACCACCGGGGCGCCGACAACCAGAACAGGCGGAACGCGATACCGATCAGAGCGCCCGTCCACACGATCACCAGCAGGATCGTGCTGGCCGGGGGGTCGAGCGCGGCGACCGTCATGGGGGTGTAGGTGCCCGCGATGAGCAGGAAGATGTTCGAGTGGTCCAGCCGGCGCAACAGCGCGGTGGCCTCCGGGCCCCAGGTACGGCGGTGGTAGAGGGCCGAGATCCCGAAGAGCAGCGACGACGTGGCCAGGAACACCGCGCACGCCCATTTCAGCGCGGTCCCGTCCGCCAGGACGGTGAGGACCACGCCGAGGACCACGGCCACCGGCAGCGTCCCGGCGTGGATCCACCCGCGCAGCAGCGGTTTCTCGGGTAGCGCGGGGACGCCGAAGTTGTCGTCGTCCCCCTCGGGCCTCGGGTGTGCAGCGGAGTTCACACGCAGAACCTACCGCCACCTCACACGGGCGTGAACGTCCTGTGACCGTCCACACGCGCCCACACACGGTCGCCGGCGGGGTCGGGGCCCAGCGCGGTGAGGTCGCGGGCGCGGAACTTGAAGCTCGCCGTGCGCGGCAGTCCCGCGGTCACCCGCAACAGCGACGGCCACTGCTTGGGACCCAGGTCGGACTGTTCGGCGAGGAACTCCCCCATGCCGGCCGCCACCTCGGACGGGTCCGCCCCGTCCCGCAGGACGACCGCCGCGGCGACGGCGTCGCCGATCGTGCCCGGT
>NZ_JAALEE010000046.1:0-10178 GCF_014145265.1 Dietzia sp. CW19
CGACCGCCGCGGTGGGGCGTCCCGCGGTGAGTCGCGCGGTGGCGGACGGCAGTTCGACGACCGGCGATCCGCCGGTCGCCCCGGTCAGGACGCCCGCCAGGCAGCGCGGGTCGACGAACCGGCCCTCCCCGACGAGATCGAGGCCGCAGATCTCGACATGGAGATCAGGCGGGACCTCCGTGGGCTGGACAAGGCGAACGCCGAGCTGGTGGCTCGGCACCTGGTCGCGGCGATGCATTTCGTGGACGACGATCCCGAGCTGGCCCTCGCCCACGGGCGGGCCGCGAAGAATCGCGCCGGGCGGATAGGCGTCGTCCGGGAGACCCTCGGAGTGCTCGCCTACCGGGCCCGTGAGTGGTCCGAGGCCCTCGGGGAACTGCGTGCGGCCCGACGGATCTCGGGAGGTCCCGGTCTGCTCGCGATGATGGCCGACTGCGAGCGGGGTCTCGAGCGCCCGCAGAAGGCCATCGAGCTCGCCCGGGGGGAGGAGTCCCGCCAGGTCTCCGGTGAGGACCTCGTGGAACTGCGCATCGTCGAAGCCGGTGCGCGGGTGGACATGGGCCAGCTCGATGCCGCCCTGGTGACCCTCCAGGACGCCGGAGCCGATCCGGCGGCGGTGGGCGAGGAGGCGGCACGGTTGGACTACGCGTACGCGGAGGTGCTGCTGGCGTCCGGTCGGAAGGACGAGGCCGCCGCATGGTTCGGCCATGCGGTGGCGGCCGACCCTGATCATCACACGGACGCGGAGTCGCGCCTGGCGGAGCTCGAGGACTGACCCCGGTGTCACCAGCCACTCTGTCGGATCTGCACGACGCACTTCTCGTGGACCTCGACGGGACGCTCATCCGAGGTTCCGAGCCCGTACCGGGCGCGGCCGAGGCACTGGACGCCTCGGGGCTCCCGGTGGTCTACGTGACCAACAACGCGAGCCGTGCTCCCGCCGACACCGCGGCACACCTCCGCGACCTGGGTTTCACCGCCCGCGCGTCCGATGTCATGACGAGTGCCCAGGCGGCGGTGATGATGTTGGTCGATCACGTCGACGCCGGCGCGAGGGTTCTCGTGGTGGGCCACGACAGCTTCCGCGACCTCGCCAGGGAGGCTGGCTACGAGGTCGTCCACTCGGCCGACGACCATCCGGAGGTGGTCCTCCAGGGGCTGTCCCGCGAGCTGACCTGGGGCGACCTCGCCGAGGGGTGCCTCGCGATCCGCCGTGGGGTTCCGTGGGTGGCCTCCAACACCGACACGACGCTACCCACCGAGCGGGGCCTGCTCCCCGGCAACGGCTCGCTGGTCGCGGCGCTTCGTGCGGCGACGGACCGCGAACCCGTCGTGGCGGGGAAACCGGCCGCCGGGGTGCTCAGGGCCGCCGCCGACCTCGTCGGCGCGACGCGTCCACTGGTCATCGGCGACAGGCTCGACACCGACATCGAAGGGGCGGTCGCGGCCGACATGCCCTCACTTCTGGTCCTGACCGGTGTCCACGGGACGGCCGACCTGCTGGTCGCCGAGGAGCGTCGTCGCGCCACTCACCTGGCCCGGGACCTCTCGGCGCTCGCGGCGCCGCCCGAGTCGAGTCATATCGAGTCGGCCGCCGGACTCGACGCGAGGGTGCTGGACGGGTCTCTTCACCTGCAGGGGATCCCGGAGACGTTGAGTGGCGTCGACCTCGCGCGCAGCGTCATCCGTCAGGCGTGGCTGCACGGGGTGACCGCACTCGCGGATCCCGGTGACGGTGCGCGGTCGCGGCTCGCCGATGCGGGACTCGTCGTGGGCTAGCGTGGTCCGCGTGAGCACTCCCGGACCGACACCACTTCCAGGCCCCGTGGGCCCGGACGTCGACGAGCTCCGCTCGGCGTTCGACGATCTCCTCGCCGACTCCGTCGGGCCGTCGACGGCCGACGGCGATGACGGCGGGGTGGTCCGCGACGATCAGGTCCGGGCCCTGGACGCCGCTCATGACCTGCTCGCCCGAGCGCTCTCCGTCCTGGACGCCGCCCGCTGATGGCGGTCACACGGAGGCGCCTGGACGCCGAGCTGGTCCGCCGCAGGATGTGTGACAGTCGGGAACGGGCCCGGGACCTCATCGGCTCCGGGCGTGTGATCGTCAACGGGGTGGCGGCCAGCAAACCCGCGACCCAGGTGGAGCCCACCACCTCGATCGCGCTCGCCGCGTCGAACGAACCGGACTGGGCCTCCCGGGGAGCCCACAAACTCATCGGTGCGCTGGACGCCTTCGGTGTGCGCGTCGACGGTGCGCGCTGTCTCGACGCAGGTGCCTCCACGGGAGGCTTCACCGACGTTCTGCTCTCACGTGGTGCCGCCCGCGTCGAGGCGGTGGACGTGGGCTACGGGCAACTCGTGTGGCGCCTGCGCAGCGACGGTCGCGTCGGGGTCCACGACAAGACCAACGTGCGATCCCTCACTCCCGAGGACATCGGGGGCGAGGTGGACGTGGTGGTCTCGGACCTGTCCTTCATCTCCCTCCCGCTCGTCCTGCCCGCACTGACCGCGTGCGTCCGCACCGGTGGGGATCTGCTGCCGATGGTCAAACCGCAGTTCGAGGTGGGCCGCGAGCGGGTCGGCCAGGGTGGCGTCGTCCGCGACCCCGCCCTCCGGATCGAGGCGGTCACGGGTGTCGCGCGCGCCGCTGCGGCGCTCGGTCTGGAGGCCCTCGGCTGCGTGGCCAGCCCGCTCCCGGGGCCGTCCGGGAACGTCGAGTACTTCCTCCATCTCCGCAAGAACGGGTCGGGCGCCCCGGTGGAGCTGACACACCAGGCGTCGGACGCCATCCACCGCGCCGTGGAGGAGGGGCCGAGATGACGGACATGACAGGTCAGGGGACGCCCCGCCGGATCCTGCTCGAGGCCAATATCGAGCGGCCGGACATCGTCGCCATCGTCGCCCAGGTCGTCGACGCCTGCGCGAACCGGGGGATCGCGGTGCGGATGCTCGCCGACACGAGTGAGAACGTCGCCACGGGGACGGGCGTGGACTCGGTCGCCGACACTCCGCACGCCGCCGACGGGTGCGAGCTCGTCCTGGTCCTGGGTGGGGACGGGACGTTCCTGCGGGCGTGTCAGTACGCCACCGCGGCCGATGTGCCGGTGCTGGGGGTCAACCTCGGGCATGTCGGGTTCCTCGCCGAGTCGGAGGTCTCCTCGCTGCACGGGGTCGTCGAACAGATCGCCGACCGGGACTACCGGGTGGTCGAGCGCATGACGGTCGAGGCCACCGTCATGCACGGGGACACCGTCCTCGGCCACGACTGGGCGCTCAACGAGGTGAGTATCGAGAAGGTCTCCCGGCAGGGCGTCCTCGAGGCGTCGGTCGAGATCGATGGGCGACCGGTGAGCGACTACGGGTGCGACGGCATGCTCGTGTCGACCCCGACCGGGTCGACGGCCTACGCGTTCTCCGCGGGAGGGCCGATCGTCTGGCCGGAGCTCGACGCGATCCTGGTGGTCCCGAACAACGCCCATGCCCTGTTCGCCCGGCCCATGGTGGTGGCGCCGAGTTCGCGTGTCGCCGTGGAGACCGGGACCCGGTCGGGGCCCGCGGTGGTCGTGCTCGACGGGCGGCGGCTGGTCGACGCCCCCGCCGGTAGCCGCGTGGAGGTGGTGCGCGGCCGGAGGCCGGTCAAGTGGGTGCGATTGGACGACTCACCGTTCACGGACCGACTGGTGACCAAGTTCGAACTCCCGGTGACCGGGTGGCGTGGCCGGTCCGCCGCCCGCCCCCTCCCCTAGGGTGGGTGCGTGCTCACGGAACTTCGGATCAGCGGACTCGGCGTCATCGACGAGGCCGTGGCCGATTTCGCCCCGGGCCTGTCGGTCCTGACCGGTGAGACCGGCGCCGGCAAGACCATGGTCGTCACCGGTCTGAGGCTTCTGGCCGGGGGGCGCGCCGATCCGGGCCGGGTTCGCCGCGGTGCCGACAAGGCCGTGGTGGAGGGGCGGTTCGACCTGGCCGCCGCGGCGACGATGGCTTCCGAGGACAGAGAGCAGCTCGACAGACTCCTCGAGGAGGCGGACGTTGAGCTCGACGAGGACGGGACGGTGATCGCGGCCCGCCGGGTCGGCGCCGACGGACGCTCCCGGGCCCGGTTGGGTGGTCGGTCGGTGCCCGCCGGCACCCTGGCCCGGTTCTGTTCCCCGGTACTCGCGGTCCACGGCCAGAACGACCAGCTCCGGCTCCTGCGTCCGGACCGGCAGCGCGAGGCGGTCGACTCCCACGGGGGCGAGCGGGCGCGGGTCGCACTCAGGGCGTACCGGGAGACCTTCCACCGGTGGCGTGAGGCCGAGAGGTCGCTGGCAGAGCGCACGGGGCGCGCCCGCGAGCTGGCCCGCGAGGCCGACCTGCTGCGCCACGGGCTCGACGAGATCGACGCCCTGGACCCCAGACCGGGGGAGGAGGCCGAGCTCGACGCGGTCATCCGGCGTCTCACCGACTCGGAGGAGTTGCGTGAGGTGGCCGGGCAGGCGCACGAGACCCTGACGGGAGACGGAGAGACCGCGGAGCCGGTCGTCAACGTCCTGGATCAATTGCGGCAGCGGCTCGCGGGGGCGGGGGACCCCGCCCTGGATCCCATCGCCACGAGTATCGACCAGGCCGTCGCCGCGCTGGGGGACGCCGCGACCGAGCTCGGCCTCTATCTGGCCGAACTCCCGGTGGACGCGGCCGACCTCGATGCGGCGCTCGAGAGACGGCATGATCTCAGGGCGCTCACCCGGAAGTACGGGACCGACGTGGACGACGTGATCGAATGGGCCGCGAAGGCGCGCATCCGCCTGTCCGAGGTGGACACCTCCGACTCCGCTGTGGCCGACCTCACGGCCACGGTCGCGAGGCTCGCCCTCGAGCTGGAGGAGCGGGGCGCCGAGCTCACCGCCATCCGCAGGGCGGCGGGGGAGGACCTCGCACGACGCGTCACCTCGGAGCTGGCCGAGCTGTCCATGGGCGGAGCCGGGCTGGTCGTCAGGGTCACCCCTGCCGGGGACGGCCTCGCCGCCGCGACGGAGTCCGGCCTGGACGACGTGGAACTGGCTCTCGACGGGCCGTCGGGGGTCGTCCCGTTGGGCCGGGGGGCCTCCGGCGGCGAGCTGTCCAGGGTGATGCTGGCCCTGGAGGTCGTCCTGGCGGAACGTTCCGGTGGCGGGACGTTGGTGTTCGACGAGGTGGACGCAGGAGTGGGTGGACGCGCCGCGCTGAGCATCGGCAAGCGTCTGGCCAGGTTGGCCAGGACCCACCAGGTGATCGCCGTGACCCACCTCGCGCAGGTCGCCGCGTACGCGGACACGCACCTCGTGATCCACAAGGCCGCGGACTCCACGGGTGGGGACGGTGTCGTGTCCGGTGTGCGCGCGGTCGACGATTCGGACAGGGTCATCGAACTCGCGCGGATGCTCGCCGGGATGGAGGACACCGACACCGGTCTCGCGCATGCCGAGGAGCTCCTCGGCAAGGCGCAGTCGGAGAAGTCTCAAGCTCAAGTCGACCGTTAATCCGACACGCCGAACCGACCTCCCTCGTCACTCGAATCACACGCGTGATACTCGGGCACATGAAGATGACGGGTCTGCTCAATCGCCGCTCCAACGATCTCGCCGGTGTGGTCGGTACCGTCCGCCAGGTCCGGGCGGGATCACCGGTCCCCCGCAAGCTCGGCTCCAAGGACGTCGCCGTGCTCGACCTCGACCGGACGTCGGCGGCCACCGCCCGCGCCGTCGTCGAGGCCGATGTCGCCGCCGTCGTCCACGTGCCGCGCCCCGGTGAGGAGATGCTGCCCCGTGCCGCGTTCCGGATCCTCGCCTCGTCGACCATCCCCGTCATCGAGGACGCGGACCTCGCCGAGGTCGAGGACGGGACCCGGGTCCGCATCGACGAGGGCGTGGTCTACTCGGTCAAGACCGAGGGCCAGCTGGCCAGCGGCCGTGAGGTCGGCCCCGAGACCCTCCTCTCCGAGGTCCACGCCGCGGAGAACGGGTACGTCGAGTCCGCGCTGGCGCACCTGGCCAACGCCACGGAGTTCCTCAGCCTCGAGCACCAGTTGCTCCTCGACGGCGAGGGCCTTCCCGGGATCGACGTGGACTTCACCGGTCGCCACGTGGTGGTGGTGACCGGGGACCGGGCCTCGGAGGCGCAGCTCTCCGATCTCAAGCCCTTCATGAAGGAGTACCGACCGCTGGTCGTGGGTGTGGACGGGGGAGCCGAACTGCTGCGTGCGGCCCGGATCTCCGCCGACGTCGTGGTCGCGACCCCCACCGGGGTCTCCGACGAGGTGCTCACGGACGGCGCGGTCCTGGTCGTGCCGGCGGATCGCGACGGCAGGGCCGAGGGGCTCGAGCGGGTCACGGAGCTGGGCGTGGGGGCCACCACGTTCCCCGCCGCGGCGACCGCACGCGACATGGCCCTGCTGCTGGCCTTCCACGGCGGAGCCGAGATGATCGTGGTGACCGGCGACGACCGCGGACTCGAGAACGCGTTCGGCGCCTCCTCCGCACCGTCGTCGACCATGGTCGACACCGCCGTGTCGTCCCGCCTCGTCCACGCCGACGCGTGCGCGACTCTGTACCGCTCGCGAGGTGCCGGGATCGGGCTGGCCCTCGTGGTGCTCGCGGCGCTCATCGCGGTGGCCGCGGTGGTGGTCGCCCGCGACTCCGCCCAGGACCTGCTTATCTGGGCCATCGACGCATGGAACACCTTCGCCCTCTGGGTCCAGGGGCTCGTCCGTTGATCTCTCTGCGTCGCCACGTTCTCACGCTGGTCGCCGTGTTCCTGGCCCTGGGGCTGGGGGTGGTCCTGGGGTCGACATCCGTGGCGACGTCGATCCGGGACGCGGTGGTCGACCGCGAGGAGACGACGGCGGCGCAACTCGAGTCGACCCGGGCCGAGTCGGCCGAACGGCGACTCGCCGTCGACCGGCTCGACGACATGGCCGGTGAGCTCGCCCGGCCGGTACTGGACGGCACCCTCGAGGATCGCCCCGTGCTGGTCGTGGTGGCCCCCGGGGCGTCCGACGAGGACGTCAGCGCCGCCGTCGACGTCATCGGTGCGGCCGGCGGCATCGCCGCAGGACGGGTGACACTCACCGACAAGGCCGTCGACCCGGATGCCGACGCCGAGGTCCAGGCACTCGTGGCCAACCTGCCGATCGGAGACGCACCGGCCACCGATGCGGACCTGGGGACCCAACTGGGTACCGCCGTGGGCCGTGCCGGGTTGCTGCGGACCGAGGACGCGGAACCACACCTCGACGACGACGACCGCGAGACGGTCCTCACCACCCTGTCGGACGCGGGACTCGTCGAGTTCGAACCCGGCACCCTGAGACCAGGTCAGCTGGCGCTGGTCGTCACAGGCCCCGGCGAGGCCGAGTCGACCGCGGTCCGGGTGGCCTCGTTCGCGCGGACCCTGGACCGCGAGGGCGCGGGAGCGGTCGTGTCGGCCGAACTCACGGGCGCTCAGGGTTACGACGCGGTCACCGTGCTGCGCTCCTCCGGCGAGGACGGTGTCTCGACCGTCGACTCCGCGGGCTCGGACTCCGGCCGGCTGGCCACGGGGCTCTCGCTGGCGGAGCAGCTCGCGCGGGGGCAGGGACACTACGGGCTGCGCCCGGATGCGACCGCGGCGGTGCCGTCGCTCCCCACCGCGCCCGCTCGGTGATAGCCTGAAGCCCCGTGGGGTGCACCGGAGCCACACCAGCATTCATCCATTCCGGCGTCTGGACACGGGAGTCCCCTTGGCACTGAACCGAGCCGCATCGCGGTCCGCGACCAAGCACATCTTCGTCACCGGTGGCGTGGCGTCGTCGCTGGGTAAGGGGCTCACCGCCTCCAGCCTGGGGCAGCTTCTGACCGCGCGCGGACTCCGCGTGACCATGCAGAAGCTGGACCCGTACATCAACGTGGACCCGGGGACGATGAACCCGTTCCAGCACGGGGAGGTGTTCGTCACCGAGGACGGTGCGGAGGCCGACCTCGACCTGGGGCACTACGAGCGCTTCCTCGACCGCGACCTGAGCGCCAACGCCAACGTCACGACCGGCCAGGTGTACTCGGCCGTCATCGCCAAGGAGCGTCGCGGCGAGTACCTCGGGGACACCGTCCAGGTGATCCCGCACATCACCGACGCGATCAAGGAACGCATCATCGCGATGGGCGCGCCCGATGAGCAGGGCCGCCGCCCCGACGTGGTGATCACCGAGGTCGGTGGCACGGTCGGCGACATCGAGTCCCAGCCCTTCCTGGAGGCCTGCCGGCAGGTCCGCCACGAGGTCGGACGCGAGAACATCTTCTTCCTCCACGTCTCACTGGTGCCGTACCTCGCACCGTCGGGTGAACTCAAGACCAAGCCCACCCAGCACTCCGTGGCGGCGCTGCGGTCCATCGGTATCGTCCCGGACGGCCTCGTCCTGCGGTGCGACCGCGAGGTGCCGGACGGGCTCAAGTCCAAGATCGCGCTCATGTGCGACGTGGACCTCGAGGGCGTGGTCTCCACCCCCGACGCCCCGAGCATCTACGACATCCCGAAGGTGCTGTTCGGTGAGCATCTCGACACCCACGTCATCCGCAAGCTCAACCTGCCCTTCCGGGACGTCGACTGGACCGTGTGGGGTGAACTCCTCAAGCGAGTCCACGAACCGCGCGAGGAGGTCGAGATCGCCCTGGTGGGCAAGTACATCGACCTGCCCGACGCCTATCTGTCGGTGACCGAGGCCCTGCGCGCAGGCGGGTTCGCCCACCGGGCGAGGGTCAACATCCGGTGGGTGGAGTCCGACGCCTGTGCCACCGAGGCCGGCGCGCGGGAGGCCCTCCGGGGCGTCGACGGCATGCTGATCCCCGGCGGTTTCGGTATCCGTGGGATCGAGGGCAAGCTGGGCGCCATCTCGTGGTCGCGGAAGAACCGCATCCCGTTGCTCGGACTGTGTCTGGGCCTGCAGTGTTCGGTCATCGAGGCGGCCCGGTCGGTCGGGCTCGACGGGGCCTCGTCCAGCGAGTTCGAGCCGGACACCGAGCATCCGGTGATCTCCACGATGGCGGACCAGGTCGACGCGGTGGCCGGCAACGCCGATCTCGGCGGGACGATGCGCCTGGGCGCGTACCCGGCCGTGCTCACCAAGGGGTCCCTGGTGGCGGAGGCCTACGGCGCCACGGAGATCTCCGAACGGCACCGACACCGGTTCGAGGTCAACAACGCCTACCGCGACAAGGTCGCCGAGTCCGGTCTGCGGTTCTCCGGCACCTCGCCCGACGGCCACCTGGTGGAGTTCGTCGAGTACCCGCCGGAGCAGCACCCCTTCTTCGTGGCCACCCAGGCCCACCCCGAGTACAAGTCGCGGCCGACACGCCCCCACCCGCTGTTCGCCGCGTTCATCAAGGCGGCCCTGGACTACGAGAACGAGATGCGACTGCCGGTCGAGCCGTGGCGGGCCGACCAGTCGGGTGGGTCCGCTCACGCAACCGTCGCCGCTCCGGACGCCAAGACGTCCAGCGTGCGTGCCGATGACGTCGATGCCGAGCTGACCTCCGACGTCCGCTCGGACGGGAGCTGATCGAGGTGACCGACTCCGGTGCCCCCGGGTCGCACGAGTACCGCACCATCGCCAGTCGGGAGGTCTTCGACGGCCGGATCGTCCGGCTTCGTGTGGACACCCTCACGATGCCGGGCGGGAGCACCGCCGACCGCGAGATCTGCGGTCACGACGACGCTGTCGCGGTCATCGCCCTCGATGACTCCGATCAGGTGACGCTGGTCCGTCAGTACCGCCACGCGGTGGGGGAGCGGCTCTGGGAACTGCCGGCCGGACTGTGCGACGTCGACGGCGAACAGCCGGTCCAGACCGCGCAGCGCGAACTGGTCGAGGAGACCGGGCTGGAGGCGAGATCCTGGGAACCGGTGATCTCGATCGTTCCGTCGCCGGGATTCTGCACCGAACGCGTCCACGTGTTCCTGGCCAGGGGCCTGCGCGAGGTGACCCGGCCGGAGGCCATGCACGAGGAGGCGGACATGGAGGTGGCCCGGATGCCGTTCTCCGAGGCCGTGGACGCCGTCCTGGACGGGCGGATCGTCAACGGCATCGCCGTGGCCGGCATCCTCGCCGCGCGCGCGTCGATCGCCGGGCGCTGACGGGGCGTCCTGGCGATGACGCCGGCCGTGCCGCGATGACCCGGTCGGAC
>NZ_JAALEE010000480.1:0-1460 GCF_014145265.1 Dietzia sp. CW19
ATGATCCACGTGTCCTTGCCGCCACCCCCGCGGGAGGAGTTGACGATCAGCGACCCGGCGGGGGCCACCCGGGTGAGGCCGGCCGGGACCGCGTGGGCCGTCGTCCGGCCTCCCTCGCGCCTCAGGTGGGCGAAGGCGCGCAGGTCGACGTGCCGCCTCTGCATGCGGGTGCCGTCGAAGGTCGGGAGCGTCGACAGGGCCACCACCTCCTGGGCGATGAAGCCCTCGGGCCGGGTGAGCAGCTCCTCGCGTCGTGCGGCCAACTCCGCCTCGGAGCACTCGGGCCCGATGGTGATCCCCAGCCCGCCGTAGCCGTCGATCGGCTTGACCACCAGCTCCCCCAGCCGGTCCAGCACGAGGTCGCGTTGGGTGCGGTCCGCGCACAGGTAGGTCGGCACCTGCTCGAGGACCGGGGCCTCCCCCAGGTAGAAGTCGATCATCGCGGGCACGGAGGCGTACACGGCCTTGTCGTCCGCCACCCCGTTCCCGAGGGCGTTGGCCACCGTCAGCCGCCCCCCGGCGAGGGCGTCCAGCAGGCCGTCCCGCAGCGGCTCGCCGTCGAGTCCGGGGGAGCTGAGCAGCATGTCCTCGTCGATCCGCGCGTACACCACGTCCACCCGCTGGAGCCCGTCGCGGGTCCTGCGGTGCAGGATCCCGTCCCGGAAGACGACCTCGTCAGGGGTGACGAGTGGCAGGCCGGCCCGGTCGGCGATGAGGCGGTGCTCGAACCACGCCGAGTCCGCCGAACCGGAGGACATCACCACCACGTTCGGGGTGTCGCCCGCCGCCGGCGGTGCCGCCGCCACGAGGGTCTCCCGGATCATGGGGAAGGCCTGGTCGGGAGAGTGGAGATCGAACTCGTCGACCAGGTCGCCGAACAACGCCGACGTCATCTCGCGGTGGGCGGTGGAGAAGGCGACACCGGACGGCACGCGGACGTTGTCCTCGAGGACCAGCCACCGACCGTCGTCCGCGCACACCAGGTCGATCCCGCAGATGTGCGCCCGGATCCGGTCCGCCCCCAGCGCCCGCCCGGTACTCCCGCGGAACCCCGGTGCCCGATCGAGGGCCTCGGGGGCGAGGTGCCCGGCGGCGAGGAACTCCTGCTCGCCGTAGACGTCGTCCAGGAACGCGTCGAGGGCGCGGGCGCGCTGCTCGATCCCGGCCGCGAGCCGCGACCAGGTCTCCGAGGTGATGATCCGGGGGACGAAGTCCATCGGGAACGCGTGGGGACGCTCCTGGCCCGTGACCCGGAAGGTGACCCCGGCGACCGAGGCCTCCTGCTCGGCCCGCACCTGCCGCGCCCGGAGCCTGACGGTCCCGATCCGCTGCAGCGCCGTCAGGACGGGGTCGTACGGGGCCCGCGGCCGCCCACCGGCCTCGACCGCCTCGTCCCAGCTCGGGTCCTCGTCCAGGCCCTCGATCGGGAGGTAGACACCGAACAGTCGCGAGTGCGCGTA
>NZ_JAALEE010000481.1:0-1688 GCF_014145265.1 Dietzia sp. CW19
TCGTCCCGGGCCGCGCGCAGGTTGTCGGCGACCACCGCCACCTGCGGTCTCAGCGCCCCTCCGGACGGACGGGTGTCGACGGTCGCGGCGTCGCCCAGGCCCCAGACCGAGTCGAGGCGCGCGTGGCGCAGGGTCCGGGGGTCCACCTCGACCAGCCCGGCGACACCGCCGTCGGACAACCCGGCGTCGGCGATGAACTTCGGCGCGCGGCTCAGAGGGGTGACGTAGGCCAGGTCGACGTCCTCGATCGTGGTGGGGACCGGGCCGTCGAGTGTGACGGTGCGGGCGTGGTGATCCACGGCGGCGACCTCGGATCCCTCGTGGACGGTGATGCCGTACTCCCGGAGGTACGGCTGCACCCGCGAGTCGCACGGTTCGAGTCCGAGGAGTCCGCGGAACGGGGTCACCAGGTGCACGTCGATACGATCGAGCACCTTCTCGCGCCGCCAGCGGTCGCACGCCAGGAACATGGCCTTGAGCACGGTCCCGCCGCAGGAGGCGGGTTCGGGTGGCACCGAGAACACCACGGTCCCCTCGCGCAGGCGGACCAGCGCGGCGCACGCGCGACCCGCGTACTCGGGCACGTGGGCCGAGGCCGCCCATCCGGCGACGTAGGCCTTGTCCAGCCCGGGGATCGCGTCCCACCGCGGGGTCAGGCCGGGGCACACGACCAGGTCCTCGTAGGTGATCGTGGGACCCTCCTCGCGCGGACCGAGGGTGACGGTGTGGGCGTCCGTGTCGACCCGTCCGGCCAGGTGGGGGAGCAGGTGGACGCCGGCGGGGACGACGTCCGTCATCGCGCGTTCGTACCGCCTCATCGGTGCCAGGCCGGTGGCGGCGTAGTTGAGCATCGGCCGGTACCGGTGCACGGGACTCGGGTCGACCAGAGCGATGTTCTGCCGACCGTCCCGGCGCAGGCGGGCCGCCAGGGAGATCCCGGCGTTGCCCCCTCCGATGATCACGGTGTCGAACGCGGCGGACACGGGTCAGACCGTCACTGCGTAGCCCACGAGCCCGATGACCAGGAGGAGGACGACCAGGACGATGACGATGATCGGGATGTACGCCCCCTTCTTGGACGGGGACGGGGTGGGGCTCTGCCGTTGCGTCGGGCTCTGCTTCTCCGTGGCGCTGTCCGACTGCATCGACGTGGAATCGGAGTCCGGGGTCTGCGGTCCGTCGGGTGAACCGCCGCTGTCGAGATCGGGGCTCTGACTCGGATCGGGGTCGGAGGGCCGTGCGTGGGTCATGGGACACCTTTCGTGGCGGCTGGTCCCTCCACGCTATGGCGTCACCCGCGCACCCTCCACCGGTCGGGCCGCAGCCACGACCACCACGCCGGGCCCGGCCCCGGCCCTGATCGAGGTGAGGACCCCGGCCACCGACCACGCCGTGATCGCCGAGGTGCGGCCACCGGAGTCCGGGTCCACCGCGTTCTCGAAACGCATGTCGTAGCGGCCCACCGGGGACTCCCACTCCACCACGTGTCGGGTGCGCTGCACCCCGGGGTCGGCCACCACGATCGCCTCCACGCGGTCCAGGCCGAGCGTCGCGAGCGCGAGCGCCACGGAGGCGTTGGAGGTGCGGGGGAACTCCAGCGCCGCCTCCCGCGCGGACCCGCGGAAGACCTCGAGGGGCGTGTCGAGGGTCTGCCGGATGCCCAGCGCGGCCGGGCTCTTGATGGTGAC
>NZ_JAALEE010000482.1:0-1191 GCF_014145265.1 Dietzia sp. CW19
GCCGCGGCGCGCGCACTCCGTGGCGGCCCAGGGCGGGATCAACGCCGCCCGCGCGAGGCGGGTCGACGGCGACTCCCTGCACCGCTTCGTCGCCGACACCGTCAAGGGCGGCGACTTCCGGGGCCGGGAGGCCGAGGCGTTCAGGCTCGGCGAGGAGTCGGTTCGCGTCATCGACCACTTCTCGGGGATCGGCACGCCGTTCGCCCGGGAGTACGGGGGCGTGCTGTCCACGCGGTCGTTCGGCGGAGTGCAGGTCTCACGCACCTACTACTCACGCGGGCAGACCGGTCAGCAACTCCAGATCGCCGGCACCCAGGCCCTCCAGCGGCAGATCCGGGCGGGCACGGTGCGGTTGCACACCCGCCACGAGATGCTCGATCTGATCGTCGACGACGCCGGATGTCACGGGGTCGTGGTCCGCGACCTCGTTACCGGACACCTCCGCGCCGAGACCGCCCACGCCGTGGTGCTGGCGACGGGCGGCTACGGGAACGTCTTCCACGACTCCACGCTCGCGGTGAACTCCAACGCCTCGGCCGTGTGGCGGGCTCACCAGCGGGGGGCGTTGTTCGCCTCGCCGTCGTTCGTCCAGTTCCACCCCACCGCCCTGCCCAAGGACACGACCTGGCAGGCCAAGACCATCCTCATGAGCGAGTCGCTCCGCAACGACGGCCGCATCTGGGTGCCGAGGCACGCGGGCGACGACCGACCGCCGGGCGACATCCCCGATTCCGACCGCGACTTCTTCCTCGAGCGCCGCTACCCGGCCTACGGAAACCTGGTCCCCCGCGACGTGGCGTCACGGGCGATCACGGCGGAGATCCGCGACGGCCGCGGGGTGGGCCCCCGCCACAACTCGGTGTACCTGGACTTCCGGGACTCCCTCGCCCGCGACGGCCGGCAGCGGATCGCCGAGCGGTACGGCAACCTGTTCGACATGTACTCCCACGCCACCGGCGAGGACCCGTACTCCGTCCCGATGCGCATCGCGCCCACCTGTCACTTCACCATGGGCGGGCTCTGGAGCGACTACGACCTCCAGACCTCGATCCCCGGACTGTTCGTCGGCGGCGAATGCGGCTGGGCGTATCACGGCGCCAACCGACTCGGCGCCAACTCGCTGCTCAGCGCCAGTGTGGACGGCTGGTTCACCCTCCCGTACTCGGTGCCGGCGCACCTGGCCGCCCGCCT
>NZ_JAALEE010000482.1:1245-3978 GCF_014145265.1 Dietzia sp. CW19
CCACCGGACGACGACGACGAGGTGGTCACCACCGCCGTGGGCCGCGCCCGGGCGCGCGTCGAGGCGCTCCTCGCGGTGGGCGGATCCACCGGGCCCGCCCATTTCCACCGCGCGCTGGGCGAGATCCTCTACGCCGGCTGCGGGGTCACCCGCACCGCCGAGGGGCTGACCGCCGCGATCGGGCGCATCCGCGACCTCCGGGCCCGGTTCTGGTCCGACCTCCGCGTGACCGGGACCGGTGAGCACCTCAACCAGGTGCTCGAACTGGCCGGCCGGACAGCCGACTACCTGGAGCTGGCCGAACTGATGTGCGTCGACGCCCTGGACCGCGACGAATCCTGTGGCGCCCACTTCCGCGACGAACACCGGTCCCCGGGCGGCGAGGCGCTGCGCCGAGACGACCTCTGGCGCTTCGCCTCGGCCTGGGGATCGGCCGGCGACGACCGGGGCGGCCCGCGCACCTTCACCCGCCATGCCGAACCGCTCGACTTCTCCGCGGTCGAGCTCACCACGAGGGACTACCGATGAGATCCACTCGACGAACGACTGCGAGCACCACCCCGTGAGACTCACCCTGCGCGTGTGGAGGCAGGCCGGTCCCGAGGAGTCCGGCGCCTACGTGGAGTACCACGTTCCGGACGCCGAACCGGAGATGAGCCTGCTCGAGCTGCTCGACTCGCTCAACGACCGACTGGTCGACGACGGGGTGGACCCGGTGGCCTTCGATTCCGACTGCCGGGAGGGGATCTGCGGAGCGTGCGGGGTGACCGTCGACGGGCGCGCGCACGGCCCGGCCGAGAACACCCCCTCGTGCCACCAGCGCCTGGACGCCTACTCCGACGGTGACACCCTGCGCATCGAACCGATGCGCGCGGCGGTGTTCCCCGTGATCCGGGACCTGGTGGTGGACCGCTCCGCGCTGGACGGGATAGCCGAGGCCGGGGCCCACGTGTCGCTTCCCGCGGGGACGGCCCCCGACGCCGACCTCACGGCGCAGGGGCACGACGACGCGGAGACCGCACTGGATCTGGCGGCCTGCATCGGCTGCGGTGCGTGCGTGGCGGCCTGCCCCAACGGATCGGCCAATCTCTTCCTGGGTGCGAAGCTGGGGCATCTGGCCCTGATGCCGGTGGCGAGCCGCGAACGCGGGTCCCGGGCACGCGAGATGGTCGACGCCGCGGATCAGGAGTTCGGCTCCTGCTCCCTCTACGGCGAGTGCTCGAGGGTGTGCCCGGCGGGGATTCCGCTGCGTGCGATCGGCATGGTCAACCGGGAGCGCCTCCGCGCGGTCTTCAGGCGCTCGTGACCGGGGTCAGTCCCAAGCGGAGCGGGGCGGTGACGGGCACGGCGAGGTCGCGGCCTGCGAGCCGTCGGAGGGAGTGACGAGAGTGTCGCCGACCAGCTCGACCGCCGGTCTCTAGACGTCGTCCTCCCTGACCGGGCCGCCCTCGCTCTCCCACCGGTCGATCATCTTGACCTTCGTCCGGGTGAACTTGCGCCGCACGCCCACACCCCCGTTCTCGTCCTCTGGGATGAACCGGGCGCCGTAATACGTGAGGGCGTCGGTGAGTGACTGCACTTCCGCGTCGTCGAGGTCGCCCACCCCGCGTTCGTAGTCCCGGATCTTCTGCTGGTCGAGCCCCGACCGTGCGGCGATGACCCCGGTGGAGACCAGACACAGGATCCGGGCCGACCGCGCCAGGCTCGCGTCCATGTGCAGTTCTCGATCAGTCATGGCCCCATGGTGCCTGATCAGCACGGTGGTGGCACGCGATCACCGCATGCGCTGGGAGATCACCTTGGAAATGCCGTCGCCCTGCATCGACACCCCGTAGAGGACGTCGGCGACGTCCATCGTGGGCTTCTGGTGGGTGATCACGATGAGCTGGCTGGTCTCACGGAGTTGTTCGAACAGTCCGATGAGGCGGCGCAGGTTGGTGTCGTCGAGTGCGGCCTCGACCTCGTCCATCACATAGAACGGGCTGGGCCTGGCCTTGAAGATCGCCACCAGCATCGCCACGGCCGTCAGCGATTTCTCGCCACCGGACAGCAACGACAGGCGCTTGACCTTCTTTCCCGGCGGCCGGGCCTCGACCTCGATCCCCGTGGCCAGCATGTCCGTGGGGTCGGTGAGGATCAACCGGCCCTCACCGCCGGGGAACAGCACGGAGAACACGTCGCGGAACTCGCGCTCGACGTCCACCCATGCCTCGGTGAAGATCTGCTCGATCCTCTCGTCCACGTCGTCGATCACCCCCTCGAGGTCGGCGCGGGCCTTCTTGACGTCGTCGAGCTGGGTGGACAGGAACGCGTACCTCTCCTCGAGGGCGGCGAACTCCTCCAACGCCAGCGGATTGACCTTGCCGAGGGTCGCGAGATCCTTCTGGGCCAGCTTGAGTCGACGCTCCTGCTCGGCACGCAGATACGGCATCGGCGGGGGTGGGGTGACGTCCTCCCCGCGATCGCGGGCCGCCTCGTACTCCTCGATCTCCAGCGCGGACGGCGGAAGCGGCACCTCCGGTCCGTACTCCGCCACCAGGGCCTCCGGTTCGATGCCGTGCCGTTCCAGCACCGCGGACTCGAGTTCGGAGACCTTGACCTCGAGTTGGGCCCGGACGATCTCGTCGCGGTGGGCGGCGTCCCCCAGTCTGGTGACCTCGGCTTCCGCGCCCGCCAGCTCGGTACGGAGCGAGGCCACCCGTGCGGAGGCCTCCGAGCGCGCGGCCGCCAGCC
>NZ_JAALEE010000483.1:0-1225 GCF_014145265.1 Dietzia sp. CW19
GGCAGCGCGCCCGGTCGCGCCCCCAGCCATTCCCGGCCCATGCTCCGGGTCTCTCTCCGCAACATCGCCGCGCACAAACTGCGCCTGGTCCTGTCCGTGCTGGCCGTGGTGCTGGGCACCGCGTTCGTCACCGGTTCGCTCGTGTTCACCTCGACCCTCAAGAGCACGTTCGACGGCCTGCTCGACCAGGGCACGCAGGACCTGTCCGCGATGATCGAACCCGAGGACCCCCGGGGCGCCGGCGTGCCGTTCGAGGTCGCCGACCGCGCGCTCGGACTGCCGGGCGTCGAGGCGGTCACCCCCGGGGTGACCGGCACCGTGGTGATGTTCAACTCCGACGGCACGCCCTACCAGTCGGGTGGTGCCCCGTCGGAGGGGCTGGAGTGGGTCGAACCCGACCAGGCCGTCGGCAGCAGTAGCTGGATCGCGGACGGCCGCGCTCCGGCCGCGGACGGCGAGGTCGTGCTCCCCGAGTCCGTGCTGGAGAACGCGGGACTCGCGATCGGTGACTCCGCGCGGGTGTACACCACCTCGCAGGGGATGCTTGAGGTGACGGTCGTGGGCTCGTACTCCTCGGAGACCGACGTCGGCGGCTACGTCGGGGTCGGCTTCACCTCCGCACAGGCCCGCGCCCTGTTCACCGACGGGGAGAACGCCACCAACGTCGCCGTCCGCGCGGTCCCCGGCGTGAGCCAGGAGGAGATGCGCGACACGCTCGCCGCCGAGTTCCCCGAGTACGAGGTGAGCACGGGCGAGGAGGTCAAGGAGAGGCTCTCCGAGCAGCTGTCGACCATCCTGGACTTCGTCAACTACTTCTTCGTGGCCTTCGGCCTGATCGCGCTGCTCGTGGGCACGTTCATCATCTACAACACCTTCTCCATGCTGGTGGCGCAGCGGTTGCGCGAGCTGGCCCTGTTGCGGGCGATCGGCGCGACCCGCGGGCAGCTCACCCGGTCCGTACTGGCCGAGGCCGCGCTGACCGGTTTGGTCGGCTCCGCGATCGGCGTCCTGGCCGGCTTCGGACTGGCCCGGGTCATCTTCGCCGTACTCGACGCCTTCGACCTGGGGATCCCCTCCGGGGCCCTGGCACTCACCCCGATGTCCGTCATCACCCCGCTGGTGCTGGGCTTCGTCGTCACCGTGTTCTCCGCCTGGGCGCCCGCCCGGCGCGCCGGACGCGTCGCCCCGGTCCAGGGCATGCGGGTCGGGGCCGCCTCCTCGGAGG
>NZ_JAALEE010000484.1:0-2555 GCF_014145265.1 Dietzia sp. CW19
GTGGGCTGGGCGCCGCACTGGTCCTGCTCGACGCCGGGCGCGCCGAGGCGGTCGCGTTGGGGGCTGCGCTGGGATCGTTCCGGCCGGCCAAGGTCACGGCGAAGAACGACGACGACGACAAGGCGGACACCGTGAAGGTGTTCGTCGCGGAGGGCGGCGAGGACGCGGTGACCCGTGCCGCCACCATCGCCGAGTGCGTCGGCCTCGCCCGCGACCTGGTCAACACCCCACCCAACCTGCTCTTCCCCGGTTCCTTCGCGGACCGCGCCGCCGAGCTCGCCGCCGCCGCGGGCCTGGAGGTGGAGATCATGGACGAGGCCGACCTGGCCGACGGTGGATACGGCGGCATCCTGGCCGTGGGCGGCGGGTCGTCCCGGCCACCACGCCTGGTCCGACTCACCCACCGGGGCAACGAGAACCGGCCGCCCGTCGCCCTGGTGGGCAAAGGCGTCACCTTCGACACCGGCGGCATCTCCATCAAGCCGGCCGCGGGCATGGAGCAGATGACGATGGACATGGGCGGTGCGGCCGCCGTGGTCGCGACCGTCATCCTGGCCGCCCGGCTCGGTCTCGACCTGACCGTGGTGGCGACCGTCCCGATGGCCGAGAACATGCCGTCCTCGACCGCGTACCGGCCCGGCGACGTGCTCACCATGTACGGCGGGACGACGGTCGAGGTGCAGAACACCGACGCCGAGGGGCGGCTGATCCTGGCCGACGCCATCGTCCGCGCGTGCGAGGACTCGCCGTCCCACCTCATCGACACCGCCACGCTCACCGGGGCGCAGATGGTCGCACTGGGCAAGAAGTCCCCCGGTGTCATGGGCACCGAGGAGTTCCGAGACCGGGTGGCCGAGCTCAGCCGGGGGGTCGGCGAGGGCGGCTGGCCGATGCCGCTGCCCGAGGAGCTCCGCGACGGCCTCGACTCCCAGGTCGCGGATCTGACCAACGTCACCCCGCACCGCTGGGGCGGCATGCTCTCCGCGGGCCTGTTCCTCTCCGAGTTCGTCGCCGAGGGCGTCGAGTGGGCCCACGTCGACGTGGCGGGCCCGGCCTACAACGACGGCGGCGCCGAGGGCTACCTGCCCAAGGGCGGGACCGGTGTCCCCGTCCGGACGATGCTCGCGGTGCTCGAGGACATCGCCGCGGCCGGCTGACCCGTCCGCGGGCGGCTCACCCGTCCGCGGCCGGTCAGGCCTCGTCGGCTCCGCGCATCTGTTCGCGGAGCCGGCGGGCCCTCTCCATGCGCTCGCGGGAGATGCGGACCTCCTCGAAGAGCCGCATCCGGTCCGGGTACCCGGTCTCCATCGCGTCGTAGAGGGGGATCTTGAGCTCGTCGGCGAGCTTGCGCGCGGTGGCCACGTCCCCCACCGGGCGTCGCGTCCACTCGCCGTCGAACGCGACCAGGAGGAGTCCGGGCACCGACACGAGGGTCTCGGGCTCCAGGTACGCCTCGATCCCCACCCGGGTCTCGCACCAGGATCGGAAGTGGGCGAGGTCGGCGGGATCCGCGGGGATCCGCGTCTGCCGCCGCCGGAAAAGATCGCGGATCGCCACTGTCGGTCTCCTCCCGTCGGCCCCCCGTCCGGGGTGGGGCCGTCTACGCCGAATCGATCGTACCGAGCCCGAGCACCGGTGATGGCGCGGCCGCCGGGCGGATCGGACGCCCACAGACGCCGGGATCGGAGCGTCCGCCGACACCGGTAGGTGGCACAGGGCACAATGGGGGTCGATCGTCCGGGCGGGCCGCCACAGTGGTTCCGTCCCGGGTCGTCTCGAAGAATCGATAGCCCACCACCATGTCGCCGCTCACGCGGGTGCGGATCGCGCCGGCGGGCAGCGCCCAGAACTCTTGAGGAGTCACGACACCATGGCCTTCTCCGTACAGATGCCGGCTCTCGGTGAATCCGTCAGCGAGGGCACCGTCACCCGCTGGCTCAAGAAGGAGGGGGACACCGTCGAGGTCGACGAGCCGTTGCTCGAGGTCTCGACCGACAAGGTCGACACCGAGATCCCGTCGCCCGCCGCGGGCACGCTGTCCAAGATCGTCGCCGACGAGGACGAGACCGTCGAGATCGGCGGCGAACTCGCGGTCATCGACGACGGTTCCGGTGGATCGGACGACACCGACGAGCCGGCGGAGGAGTCCTCCGACGACGATGTCGACGACGACTCCGATGACGATGCCGACGAGGCCGACACCTCCGCGGAGGAGGCCGACGAGGCACCCGCCGAGAAGCCCGCGACGTCCTCCGGCGACTCGGGCGGCAAGGGCTCGGGCGGCAAGGGCACCGAGGTCACCATGCCCGAACTCGGCGAATCCGTCACCGAGGGCACCATCACCAACTGGCTCAAGGCCGTGGGCGACACCGTCGAGATGGACGAGCCCCTGCTCGAGGTCTCCACCGACAAGGTCGACACCGAGATCCCCTCCCCCGTCGCCGGCACCCTGCAGAAGATCGTCGCCGACGAGGACGAGACCGTCGAGGTCGGTGCCGTCCTCGCCGTCATCGGCGACGGCGACTCCTCCGACCGGGACGACGAGCCCGCCGACG
>NZ_JAALEE010000485.1:0-1350 GCF_014145265.1 Dietzia sp. CW19
CTGCTCCCGCCTCTGCACGGTCCCACGCAGCCGCCTGCCGCTATGGCGTCCGGCGCACACCGATGCGCAGGCGGGACGCCCTCGCGGCGGGCGGCTGCGGAGGAGGTGGACACGCGCGCGAGCAAGACGCCAGACGCGTGCGCGAGACGCCAGGCGCATCAGCGGCTGCACGGACTGGCGAGTGTCGTGGCCGGCGATCCTTCCCGAGTGGGCGACGGTAGGCATTCCGCAACCGCCCTCAGGCCACGCGGCGCGGCCCCCGGCCGAGTGACTCCTGAAGTCTCATCGCCTCGCGGATGAGGGGCACGATCCGGCCACGCCGGTAGTCCTCCCATTGCCATCTCCTGAAGATGTTGCCCAGCGCTTCGATCTCGTTCTGGCGATTCTTCTCATTGCGTAGCTTCCGGCGGACGCCCGCCTCGCCGTCGTCGATCCCGTACTTCCCCGACCCGTCCGCCTCACCGACGAGTCCCCATTCCTTCCAGTACATGTCGACGAAGGTCCGCGACCCGTCCGGGAGGACGAACTCGTGCTGGAGCCGGGGCATGGGGAGGCCAGCGCGGGTGATGGCGACCCGGCTCAGTGACTCGAGCACCGAGTGGGCACCCGGGTCCGCGAATGCCACCACCGCGCGGGCCCGCGCGATGCCGACTCTCCCGGCGGCGGCGTCGAGTTCGGCCGCCAGTTCGGCCCTGGTGCACAGAGAGTGACGCAGGGCCTGGTCGGCAGCGCAGACAGCACCGGTGAACGGGCTCGTCCGCGCCACGTCGACGATCGTCCGCGCCGGAGTCGTGACCGGGATGCCATCGAGTTCCGTCACGGCGTCACCGAGATCCAGACTGTGGCAGATCGCGCTCTCGCCCCGCCTGCTCCCGCTGCCCGGCCGGTGCCTGGTCGTGGTGACCCGCCGGGTGTCCAGATCCTGGGCGGGCAGACCGTGCAGCACGAGCGCGGAAGTATGCGACATCACCGTGCCGGGGCTGATGAACCTCGCAGAGGCGCGCGAGCGCATCTCGAGGATGGCTTCGGCCTCGTCGGGACCGGTGGGCAGGTCGGCGGCGGGCACGTAGACACCGTGACGGAGACGGTAGAGCTGTCCGGTGCGCTCTGCGTGCTCCCGCGCTCGGCGGCTGTAACCCCGGGCGAGTAGTTCGGACGAGGTGATGACGGGTGGGCGAGGTCGGTCTGTGCTCATGGACACGCAGTATCGGCCCCGCCGGCCCGGCTTCTGCGGCGTCGGACCGCGTGATCCGTCCCGGCTGTGGAGGGGGCGCGGGGTGTGGAGACCGTTGCCGCAACTGCAGGGCCGGGCTGAGCGACTGCAGGGCCGGGCTGAGCGACTGCGGGGCC
>NZ_JAALEE010000486.1:0-1673 GCF_014145265.1 Dietzia sp. CW19
GCCGCCAGGATCGCCAGGGCGGGCACGCCGGGAGCGGGCGAGATGCACACCGCGGTGCGGGCTCCGGTCAGTCGGGCGACCAGCCGGATCACCTCGGCGGTCAGCGCGTCCGGAGAGGCGGCACCCAGTTCGGCCGCGTCCGCACGGGCGGGGGCGTAGAGCGAGTCGTCGACCAGATCGGAGCTGCGGCGCGCGAGGTCGGCGAGCCGGGAACGGTCGGAGGCGGGGACGTCAGTCGAATCGGACACCCGAGCAGCGTATCGCCGCGCACGCGGACGACGTGTCCAACGCGCGGTGATCGGATCGGTATGAGACTCTCAGGGGGATCTCAGTACGGGTATACCGTGAGGACAGCCCGATGAGAGAGGGTGGGCACACGTCGTTCCACGAGGGGGCGACGGAACACCGCGCGGACGACTTGCGAGAAGCCCGCGCCGGAAGGCGGCGGCAGCGCATGTACTCGCAGACGGTGCACGAGACGGCGATCGCTCCCGGCGGTGACCACGACGAGGCGGTCGGTACCGCCCGCTTCGACGCGAGTGGTGACGCCGCCGACATGCCCTCCTGGTCCCAGCTCGTCGCCCAGCACGGGGACAGGGTCTACCGGCTCGCATTCCGGCTCTGCGGCAACGCCCACGACGCGGAGGACATCACCCAGGAGGCGTTCATCCGGGTGTTCAGGTCCCTGGACAAGTACAAGCCGGGCACCTTCGAGGGATGGATGCACCGGATCGTCACCAACCTCTTCCTCGACATGGCGCGGCGTCGGTCTCGCATCCGCTTCGAGGCGCTCCCGGAGGACGCCGAGCGGGTGCCGGGTCGTGAGCGCAGTCCGGAGCAGGTCCTGTCGGAGGAGACCTTCGACCCGGTCCTGCAGACCGCCCTGGCCAACCTCTCCCCGGAGTTCCGCGCGGCGGTGGTGCTGTGCGACATCGAGGACCTCAGCTACGAGGAGGTCGGCCGGATCCTCGGGGTCAAGATGGGGACGGTCCGCAGCCGCATCCACCGGGGTCGTTCCGCGTTGCGTGCCGAGCTCGAGGCGGCCGGTGTGACCGGGGTCCACCAGAGCGTCGACTGATCCCCCCGGGAGCTCCCGGGAACCACCGGAGTATCCCGTGCGTTGATCATCCCGGGCGGTCAGAGCCCGGCCCCGAGGGCAGACGGACGAGGAGGCGCGAGGGTGGACCGACACCAGTCAGGACGCGGGTCCACTCCCGAGTACCGGTTGTCGCGGGACTCGGTCCGTGAGGTCGCCGGGAGTACGCCACCCCCTCGATCAGAACCGCACTTCCTCTCCACCGACCACCTCTCCACCGAGGCGGCGGCAGCGTACGTGGACGGCTGCCTCCCGCCCGCGGGACAGGTCCGCGCGGACGCCCACCTCGCTCTGTGCCCGCAGTGTCGACGCGAGGTGGCCGAACAACAGGACGCACGTCGCGCTCTCCGGGGATCCGGGCCGATCCACATGCCCGGTGATCTGCGGGAGCGCCTCCGCCTCCTCGGGGAGGAGCCGACCCGGGAACCCACAGGCGCCCCGGTGCCCCCGCCCGGGAGCAGGTGGTCGAGGCTCCTGCGCCGCCTGCGTTCGTCCGGCCGTTAGGCTGGGGCGCGTGGAGGACGAGACTGGTGTGCCCGGACCGGCGGAACGGGACGTCGACCCCGACCGGCCGCTC
>NZ_JAALEE010000487.1:0-2264 GCF_014145265.1 Dietzia sp. CW19
GACCACGAGCCACCCGCCGTGGTGCTGGTCGACCCGGGTCCGCACACCGGAGGCCCGGCCGTCACCGACAGCCGCGATCCGGGCGGCGAGTGCCGTCAGCGTGGGGACGTCGAAGGTCCGGACATGGCCGTACTGCGCCACGGCGACGGCCTCGAAGGGCACGGCGATCACCAGGCGTCTCCGCGCCAGACGGAGTGCGTCGCGGACCATGTCCCAGCCGGCGTCCTCGTCCAGATGCTCGAGGACGTGGACGAGGTAGACGGTGTCCGCGGCGGCCGGGGCCAGTGGGGTCGTCCGGGCGTCGAGGCAGACGGGCGTGGGCCGGGCGGCGCCGACGGGTGCGCAGGTCCGGAGCAACCCGAGGACGGAGGGGTCGAGGTCCACGGCGATGGTCCTGACACCCTCGCGGGCGAGCCGCAGGGACAGGAACCCGAAGCAACACCCGATCTCCACCGCGGAGTCGCCGACCATCTCCGCCACCGCCCGGTCGTGCACCGGGGAGAACGGGCAGACGCCGCTGGCCAGTGCCGAGATCGACGACCGGTAGTAGGCGGACCAGCACTCCTCCCAGCTCGCGTCCCGGCAGGTCACGAGCGCGGTCACGGCCCGGTGGAACTCGTCGACGGTGTGCAGGACCCCGGTGGCGAGCAGGTCGCGGGCCATGGCCGGGATCAGCGCCTCGCTGACTTCGTCGTCGTCGAGGTCGTGCCCGATCCGCACCCGACGGTCGTCGGCGATCACGGTGAACACCCCGAAGCGCCGGCCCGGTCCGCCCCGGATCGCCGAGATCGTCCGGCTCGTCCCGCGGGTCGCTGTGGTCTCCATGGGGGCAGACGGTAGGGCGAGCGGGAGGTCCGCGGCGAGAGGATTCAGTGGATTCCGGCAGGTCGAACGGGTCCGGCCCTGCCCGGTCGGGCAGTGGCCGCACGCGATCGGCTCGGGCCGGCCCGCGTGCAACGTTGCTGCAACCCCGCCGCGCATAGTGTCCTACATCACAGCGACGACCACGGGGGTCGCGCGGAGGAGAAGGAGGGGCACGATGCCCGTTTTCGCACAGCCCGGCGCCGATGGTTCGGTGATGTCCTACAAGAGCCGCTACGACCATTTCATCGGCGGCGAGTGGGTGGCACCCGTCAAGGGCGAGTACTTCGAGAACGTCACCCCGATCACCGGCCAGGTCTTCTGCGAGGTCGGCCGCGGCACGTCCGAGGACATCGAGGCGGCCCTGGACGCCGCGTGGGCCGCCGCCCCCGGGTGGAACGCCACCTCCGCCGCGGAGCGCTCGCTGGTCCTGCTCCGGATCGCCGACCGGATGGAGGAGAACCTCGAGGCCATCGCGCTGGCCGAGTCGTGGGACAACGGCAAGCCGATCCGCGAGTGCCTGGCCGCCGACATCCCGCTGGCGATCGATCACTTCCGCTACTTCGCCGGCTGCATCCGCGCCCAGGAGGGCGGGATCTCGCAGATCGACGAGGACACGGTGGCGTACCACTTCCACGAGCCGCTCGGCGTGGTCGGACAGATCATCCCGTGGAACTTCCCGGTCCTCATGGCGGTGTGGAAGCTCGCCCCGGCCCTGGCCGCGGGTAACTGCGTGGTGCTCAAGCCCGCCGAGCAGACCCCGGCGTCGATCCTGTTCCTCATGTCCGTGATCGGCGACCTGCTCCCGCCCGGCGTCGTGAACGTGGTCAACGGATTCGGCACCGAGGCCGGCAAGCCGCTGGCCTCCAACCCCCGCATCCGCAAGGTCGCCTTCACCGGTGAGACCACCACCGGACGCCTGATCATGCAGTACGCCTCGGAGAACCTCATCCCGGTGACCCTCGAGTTGGGCGGCAAGAGCCCCAACATCTTCTTCGAGGACGTCATGGACGCCGACGACGACTTCCGTCAGGCCGCGCTCGAGGGCTTCGCGATGTTCGGCCTCAACCAGGGCGAGGTGTGCACGTGCCCGTCACGCGCGCTCGTGCAGAGGTCGGTCTTCGACGAGTTCAGCGAGCTCGCGATCGAGCGCACCAACAAGATCACGCAGGGCAATCCGCTCGACACCGACACGATGCTCGGCGCGCAGGCCTCCAATGACCAGTTGGAGAAGATCCTGTCCTACATCGACATCGGCAAGCAGGAGGGCGCGGACGTCCTCACCGGCGGCGGACGAGCGGAGCTCGAGGGCGATCTCGCGGGCGGCTTCTACGTGCAGCCGACCGTCTTCCGCGGCCACAACAAGATGCGGCTGTTCCAGGAGGAGATCTTCGGGCCCGTGC
>NZ_JAALEE010000488.1:0-1480 GCF_014145265.1 Dietzia sp. CW19
CGAGGCCGGGGGCTTCCGGTCCGCGGTGGCGGACGCCGTGGAGGCGTCGGCCACCAGGTCGATGGAACTGGCCCGTGCGGCGCAGAAGGCCGAGGACGACGAGCGGGACGACTGACCCGCCTCCGGGCATCGCCCGCTGCGCTCCACGCGCCCCACACGTCCCGCCAGGTGAGAGAACGGCCACCTGGCGGGACGTCGCATTTAGCACAAGCCCTGTTCAGGGTGGGTCAGGCCGCGGTCGGGCGGCGTGTCGTCAAAGTTATTTGCCCACTCCCGTCGCATTGATCACACCCTTCACGCTAGGCTCATACCCAGCACGTGCGTGTCCGTACCGCAGGAGGGGAAGCCTGCGGCACGACGCGTGCCACGAAGGGTTGTGAGATGGCGACTACCGACAAGACCGAAGGCGGCGCACAGGCGGCGGGGGGTTCCCAGTTCCTGACCGTTGCCGAGGTCGCAGCGCTCATGCGCGTGTCCAAGATGACGGTCTACCGGCTCGTCCACTCGGGCGAGCTGCCCGCGGTGCGGGTGGGGCGGTCGTTCCGCGTGCATTCCAAGGCGGTCCACGAGTACCTGGACACGTCGTACTTCTCCGCCGGCTGACCCGCTCCGGGTCGGCCCCCGGGCCCGTTTTCGTCGCGGCCCCACCTGCGGGTAGTCTGGACGGGTTCCGTACCGGCTTCCGAGCCCGCTTAGATGCCGGAACGCAGTAAGCCCGCTGTAAGGCCCCAGACCAGTAGTCGACAGGTAGGTGACCCCCGATATGGGTTCTGTGATCAAGAAGCGCCGCAAGCGTATGTCCAAGAAGAAGCACCGCAAGATGCTCCGCCGGACGCGCGTGCAGCGTCGCAAGCTCGGTAAGTGAGTCCGGCGGCGCCTCGATAGCGCCCGGACTCACGCCTGTAGCAGATGCCCGTCACCCGGAAACGGTGGCGGGCATCGGTGTGTCGCGGGATGTGTGTAGCAGCACGTCCGGGGTACGCGGACCGGGCGACGGACCGGGGGGGTCCACGGCTACAGTGGTCTGGGTGAACCCCGAAGCACCAACCCGTCGGCCCGCCCGGGCTGTCGCCGTCGTGGGCGGGAGCCGATACCTCGGCGCCCACCTCGTGGGGATGCTGCTCCGGTCCGAATCCGTCGAGCGCGTCCTGGCCATCGACTCCGTCAAACCGTCGCCGCAGCACCGCCGTCGGATGAGGGACGCCGAGTTCGTCCGCCTCGACCCGCAGTCGCCGCGCCTCCAGGGCATCCTTCGCGATGCCGGCATCGACACCGTCGTCCACGCCGGACTGCACCACACCGATTTCGCCCCGGGCGGCCGTGCGGCCGTCAAGGAGGCCAACATCATGGGCTCGATGCACGTGATCGCGGCCTGTGGGCGGGCCGCGACCGTCAAGCGGTTCGTGTTGATCTCCTCGACCACCGTCTACGGCTCCTCGGGCGTGGACCCGGCCATGTTCACCGAGGACATGGCGGCCCG
>NZ_JAALEE010000488.1:1542-4576 GCF_014145265.1 Dietzia sp. CW19
CCCCCTGGACCACCTGTCGGTCGAGGGTTACGTGCGCGGGATGTCCCGCAAACGGCCGGACATCGAGGTGACGATCCTGCGGATCCCCGCGATCCTCGGACTGCCCGAACCCACGGTGTTCGGGGAGCTGCTGGCGCCGTCGATCTCCCCGGTGCTGGCGGGCTACGACCCCCGCATCCAGTTGCTGCACCCCCAGGACGCGCTCGACGCCCTCCTGCACGCCACGATGGGCGCCGCGCCGGGGACGTTCAACATCGCCGGCGAGGGGATCCTCACGCTCACCCAGGCCATCCGGCGGGCCGGGCACGTCCCGCTGCCGGTGCCGCCGCAGACGTTCAAGCTGGCCGTGCGGCTGCTGTCCAGTCAGGGCCTGCGCGACGTCGGGGCCTCGCAGCTTCGGTACCTGCGCTTCGGGCGCGCCGTGGACACCACGCGCATGCGCGAGGAGTTCGGCTTCACGCCCCGGTACTCCACCGAGGAGGCACTGCACGCCTACCTGGTCGACTCCGGCACCGAACCGCTCATCACCCGCGCCACGCTCGAGCGCAAGACCGCCAAGATCGCCGCCATGCTCCCCGCGCCGGTGGCCGACCGGCTGCGCGCGGGAGTGGACACCACGCTGTGCGAGCTCGAGGCGATCGGCGCGTTGCCCGATCCGAACGAGCCCGATCCGAACGAGCCCGATCCGAGCAAGGAGGAGGCGCTGTGAGGGGCCCCGAATTCGACCTGAGCCAGCCACTCGGTGGGCCTCGCTGGGGGGAGGGCCGCCGCGACTCGCGGAGCGACCGCATCGTGGGCGAGGGCTTCCTCGGCGCCACCAGCCACAGCGACGCCGCCGCCACCGAGATCGGCCGGATCGTCGACCGGTTCCTCACCTCGGTGCGCGACACTCTCGGCCAGGTGATGGAGGCGCTGCCCGTCGACGCCGAGATGCTGGGTCCCGTCCGTGAGGTCGCGAGGGGCGTCGACGTGATGCTCGCGACCGGCGACGTCAGCGCGCTGTCGGGGCTCGTCGACGCCATCAACGGTGTCGGCGAGCTGATCGCCACGCGCGTCACCGGTGGCTACGAGGTCGACGAGTTCGGCTTCGACGAGCACTTCCACAGCACCGTGTGGCTACCGATGTGGCGGCCGCTGTTCGAGCACTGGTTCCGGGTCGAGGTGATCGGCGCCGAGAACATCCCCGCCGAGGGTGCCGGGCTGATCGTCTCCAACCACGCCGGGGTCCTGCCGTTGGACGCGATGATGACCACGGTCGCCGTCCACGACCACTCGGGCCGCGCCCTGCGGCTGCTGGCCGCCGACCTGGCCATGACGCTGCCGGTCTCCGCACCGCTGGCGCGGCGGGCCGGGGCGACCCTGGCCTGCGCTGCCGACGCCGAACGCCTGCTCGAGAGCGGACACGTGGTGGCGGTGTGGCCCGAGGGCTACAAGGGGCTGGGCAAGCCGTTCTCGGACCGCTACCGGCTGCAACGCTTCGGCCGCGGTGGGTTCGTGTCCACCGCGCTGGACGCCGGCGCGCCGATCATCCCGTGCTCGGTGGTGGGCTCGGAGGAGATCTACCCCAAGATCGGCGAGTTCTCCCCGCTGGCGCGGCTGCTGGGTGTCCCGTACCTGCCCATCACGCCGACGTTCCCCCTGCTCGGCGGCCTGGGCGGCATCCCGCTGCCCACCAAGTGGACCATCGAGTTCGGCGAGCCCATCGAGACCTCCCACCTCGGCCCGGACGCCGGCGACGACCCGATGATCGTCTTCGAGATCACCGACCAGGTCCGCGAGACCATCCAGAACACCCTGTTCCGGAACCTCGCTCGCCGTGGGAGCGTCTTCTTCGGCTGATCCGCCCGGGCCGCTCGGGGCCCGGCCGCGAGTCGTCTCAGAACATCCGTCGGATCTGGCCGATCGTCCGCGCGCCGTACGAGGACTTCACGGCCGCCCGGGCTCCGGCGAGCCCGCCCACCGCGAGCACGCCCGGGACCGCCTTCTTGGCGGCCTTGCGCACGGTGCGGAAGTCCTTGATGTCCCAGCCGTTCTCCGAGGCGTACTTGCGCAGCCGCCCGTCCGGGTTGATCGCGACCGGGTTGCCGACCATCGTGAGCATCGGCATGTCGTTGAAGCTGTCGGAGTACGCGTAGCACTTGGACAGATCGAAACCCTCGGCCTCGGCGAGGTTGGAGATGGCGTGCGCCTTGCCGGGCCCGTGCAGGATGTCGCCCACCAGCCGTCCGGTGTACACCCCGTCCTCCTCCTCGGCCACGGTGCCGAGCGCACCCGAGAGCCCGAGCCGCGACGCGATCACCCGCGCGAGCATGACCGGCGTGGCGGTGACCAGCCACACCTGCTGGCCGGCGTCGAGGTGCATCTGCACCAGCGAGCGCGTGCCCGGCCAGACGCGGTCGAGCATCGAGGTGTCCACGACCTCCTCGCTCAACGCGGTCAGCTCGGCGACGGTGTGGCCCTTGACGAAGCTCAGCGCCTTGTCTCGGCCCGCGGCCACGTCGTCGGCGTTCTCCTTGCCGGAGACCCGGAACTTGACCTGCGACCACGCCATCGACGCCACGTCCTGCGCCGTGAAGAACTTGTGCTTGGCCAGCCCACGCGCCAGCAGGATGATCGAGGCGCCCTGGATCAGGGTGTTGTCCACGTCGAAGAACGCCGCGGCCTGCGGGTCGGGGACGAACCGCGTGTCGGCGTGGTCGTCGTGGTCCTCGGTGGTCGTGGCGTCGGCCAGCGGGGGACCGGGCTCGGCGCCGGGCTCGAGCTTGACCGCGTTCCTGGCCGAGGCCTCGCCGGCGACGCGCTGGTCGCGGGCGTTGCGCCGGCGCCAGACCAGCCGCCCGATCGCACTGGTGACGTCCGCTCGTCCGGGCAGCCGGAGACCGTTGCCCCCGGTGTCGGAATCGGACTCGTCGGTGGCGTCGGTGTGGTCGTTCACCGGGTGGACCTCCTAGTGGGGGTGGGACCCCATCCTAGGGGAGTCCGGAGGGGGTGGGGCACTATCAGGGCATGGTGCACACGGTGACCCTGCTTACCA
>NZ_JAALEE010000489.1:0-2361 GCF_014145265.1 Dietzia sp. CW19
CGCCAGGAGCACCCCGATCCGGCGCGGGTCGTTGTAGTAGATGCTGCCGATCCCGCGCAGTGCGCCGCCGGTCCAGTTACCGAACGTGCTCATGGAGTTGACGCACACCACCAGCACCCCGCCCCAGAGCAGGAGCGGCCACAGCACGAGGCGGCGGAGCATGACGATCACCCCCACCACCGCGAGGGCCAGCAGCACCCAGCGCACTCCCCAGTCCTGCACGTGTCGCACCTGTAGCGCCACGGCCCGGCCCCAGACGGCCGCCCGGTCGGCGTTGATCTCGAACTCGAAGGCCGAGATCTCGTCCGCGTCCTCGGAGACGGTGAGGACCTGGGGCAGCAGCGTGAGCACGCCCGCCAGGCCGATCCCGGCCAGGACGACGAAGTCCCGCAACCGGCCCCGGACCGGGCGCCACAGCCCCTCGAACAGCCACCAGAACAGCACGAACACCGCGGCGGTCACCATGGCTGACGGGTGGATGCCCCCGACGCCGACCAGGCCGAGGGCGGCGGCGGGCACAAGACGTCGGTCCGCCAGCGCGGCCACCACGACCGCGGCCACCAGGCCCGCCAGCCCGTTGGCCACGCCGGAGGGGGTCGCTGCCACCATCACCTCGACGAACGGCAACCCGGGGAACAGCGGGGTGGCCATGGCCGCGACCGCGGCCGAGGTGGCGGCGGCCGGTCGGGAGAAGCGCCGGTGGGTGATGAGCCAGGCGAGTGCGGCCACACCGAGCGGGAACGCCAGCGCCATGGCGCCGATCTGCACCAGGTTGTAGGTCTCGACCGCCCCGATGCCGCGCAGCCCCATGACCAGGGCGGCGATCGCGTGCCAGGTGCTCGGGTAGTAGAGGGTGGCCCCGTTCTCCGGGTACCGGAGCTCGCCCGCCTGGTCCGGGGACGCCAGTCCCGTGTCGTGGATGAACCGGATGTAGTTGGCGTGCCAGTGGGCGTCCCAGCCCTGGAAGACGTTGGCGGTGCCGCCCGGCGTGGCCGAGAGCTCGGTGAGGATCATCTGCCCGATCAGCCACGCGCTCACCGGGATCGACGCGGCCGGGAGCAGCCACCACCACGAGCGGCGGGCACGCGGCGTGTCACCCACCCGCCCCCTACGGCGCCGCCGGATCCACAGCGTCCCGGAGATGAGCAACCCCACCAGCCCGACGATCACCGCGGTGACCGCCGTGGCCACCGCATACGCGCCCAGGGACCACGGCACACCCGTCCGGCCGTACGCGTAGGTGGCGATCGTGACGATCCCCGCGGACACGGGGATCGACGTGCCCACCGCCAACCGGAGCGGGAGCCGTGCGGCCAGTCCCACGATCAGCCCGGGGACCACGAGGAGCGCGGTGAGGGTCAGCATGACCATCGCGATGTCGATGACCTGCCTCCGTCCCTGTCGTACTCATCCGATCCGACCATTATGGGCCACCCGCCCCGCGGCCCTCAGCGCGGCACGAGGACTCCGACCGGTCCGCTGCCGATGCACAACTCCCCAAGGCCCCCTTCGGGAGTGAAGGTGACCCCGGTACCGGACCCCTCGACGCGTACGAACACCGTTCCCAGACCCGCCGACACCGGCACCGTCACCTCGGCGCCCTCGTCGAGGCGGACATCCACCTCGCCGTCCGCGTCGGCGAAGAGATTGAGCTGGACGAGCCAGTCCCGGTCGATCAGGGGGCCGTCGAGCGGGATCCGGGCACCGCCCCCGGAGACCCGGTATCCGCAGCCGGGCTCGGGCCCCTGGGGGATCGTCCGGAGCGCCGCGACCTCGGCCGGATGAAGGGTGCCGAGGGCGTCGATCACGACCGGATCAGTGGTCCACCCGGTCACCGGCGGGATCCCGGGAACACCCGCGAGCAACGACGAGAGCCGGTGTGACGGTGCGGTGACCGGGAGGAGGACCTCGAGCGGGAGATCCTGGTCGAGCAGCGGGGCGCTCCGATCATGCAGCGTCTCGAGCAGGGGGAGGGCGTAGTCGCGGGAGGGCTGTTCGGACCACGTCGTCCGATAGGTCAGGGTCGAGACCGCTGAGGAGGCGAGCAGCGCGATGAGCACCACCACGCCCGCCGGCACCGACCTGCGCCCGGCCGTGGAGGTACCCCGTCGTGGCGCCGACAACGCCAGCGCCGCGGCGGCGCCCAGGACCAGCGGGAATTCGGGGTGGTACCGGAGGGTCTGGACGATCTCCGCCGCGGTGTCCGGGCCCGCCCGCCCCACCGCGACCAGCACCACGGAGAGCAGCGGGTACAGCGCGACCGCAGCCCAGACCGCCCCGGTGCGCCGACGGGTGGCGAGAGACCACGCCAGCACCCCGGCACACGCCAGGACACCGAGGAGCACGACGGAGACCGGCGGA
>NZ_JAALEE010000047.1:0-7213 GCF_014145265.1 Dietzia sp. CW19
GTCGGCGAGTGGTCGTAATCGAGCCATTCGGCGGCAGGTTTCCAGCGGAAATGCGATCAGTAGTGACCGCCCGCTGCGGACACCGCGGCGCGATGCCCAGCGACAGCCTGAGCACCCCGGCCCCACCGCCGACAGCGCACCCTGGGGTCAGTCGGCGATCCCCGCCGACCCGTCCCGCCGGGCGGCGACACACGCCTCGCACAGGCCGAACAACTCGACGGTGTGGGTCACCTCGGTGAAACCGTGGGCCCCGCCGGCGCGGTGCGCCCACGTCTCCACTCCCGGTTCCTCGACCTCCACCGTGAATCCGCACACCCGACACACCAGGTGATGGTGGTGCGAGTCGGAGCACTTCCGGAAGATCAACTCTCCGGAGTCGGTGCGCAGCACGTCGACCGCTCCGGCGTCGGACATCGACTGCAGGGTCCGGTAGACGGTGGTCAGTCCGATGGCGTCGCCGCGGTCGCGGAGTTCGGCATGGAGATCCTGGGCCGAGCGGAACCCCTTGGACTCGTCGAGCAGCGCGGAGATGGCACTGCGTTGACGGGTCGAACGCACGCCGATCGCCTTGTCTGGTGTGGACACGTCCCTACTCCTCCCCGGCGTGCCCGACGGCCGCCTCGACGATGTGCAACAGGTGGTCGTCGAGCAACTCGTAGCGGATCTCGCGTCCCCGCCGGTGTGCCGAGACGACGTTGGACGACTTGAGGACCCGGAGATGCTGACTCACCAGCGGCTGCGCGACCCCCAGGGCGTCCACCAACTCGTGGACGCAGCGCGGCCCCTCGCGGAGCTGCAGCACTATCGCAATACGCAACGGCGCCGACAGCGCACGGAGCAACTCGCCAGCGGCCGAGACCACGTGCTGCGGTGGCAGCGGCACGGGATCGGCGTGGGGGCCGGGGTCGTGGATGTCCGCGGCAGGCCCGGGGTCGGCCGGGGACTCGGGTCCGGATGCCATTGACGCAACCTTCCGGGCGCGGTGGGGACCGGCGCCGTGTCGGGTGGGGACCCCAGTATCCCAGACCGCCGGGGTGGACCGGATACCCTGGTGGGAAGTGCCGCGGGCGCCGGCCCGCGCCGAGGCCGTCCACCACGACACCTCCGCCAACCGACTCACCAAAGGGAGAACCCCCGACGTGGCATCCTCAGCGTCCGTCATCGACACCGTCGTCAACCTCTGCAAGCGCCGGGGACTGGTGTACCAGTGTGGCGAGATCTACGGCGGAACCCGTTCGGCGTGGGACTACGGTCCGCTGGGCGTGGAGCTCAAGGACAACATCAAGAAGCAGTGGTGGCGGACCTTCGTCACCGGCCGCGAGGACGTCGTGGGCCTGGACTCGTCGATCATCCTGCCCCGCAAGGTGTGGGAGGCCTCCGGCCACGTCGAGACCTTCACCGACCCGCTCGTCGAGTGCCAGTCCTGCCACACGCGCCTGCGCCAGGACCACCTGCAGGAGGCCTATGCGGCCAAGAAGAAGTTGGACACCCCGACCGATGTGCCGATGGCCGACATCGCCTGCCCGAACTGCGGCAACAAGGGCATGTGGACCGAACCACAGCTGTTCTCGGGTCTGATGAAGACCTTCCTCGGCCCCGTGGACAACGAGACGGGCCTGCACTACCTGCGCCCGGAGACCGCCCAGGGCATCTTCGTCAACTACAAGAACGTCATGACCACCGCCCGGCGCAAGCCGCCGTTCGGCATCGGTCAGATCGGCAAGGCGTTCCGCAACGAGATCACGCCCGGCAACTTCATCTTCCGCACCCGCGAGTTCGAGCAGATGGAGATCGAGTACTTCGTCAAGCCTGATGAGGCGAACGAGCACTTCACGCGCTGGGTCGAGGACTGCTGGGACTGGTTCGTGGACCTGGGGATCGACCCGGCGAACATGCGTCGCTTCGACGTCCCGGACGACGAGCGCGCCCACTACTCGGCCGGCACGATCGACTTCGAGTACAACTTCGGATTCTCCGGTAGCGGCTGGGGCGAGCTCATGGGCATCGCCAACCGTACGGATTACGACCTCACGCAGCACCAGACCCACTCCGGTGAGGACCTGCAGTACTTCGACCAGGCCTCGGGCGAGAAGTACGTTCCGTACGTCATCGAACCGAGCTTCGGCCTGACCCGGTCGCTGATGGCGTTCCTCATCGACGCCTACACCGAGGACGAGGCACCCAACGCCAAGGGCGGAGTCGACACCCGCACCGTCCTCAAGCTGGACCGGCGCCTCGCACCGTTCAAGGCCGCTGTGCTGCCGCTCTCGCGGAACGCCGACCTGTCCCCGAAGGCCCGGGATCTGGCCGCCCAACTGCGGAAGAGTTGGAACGTGGACTTCGACGACGCGCAGGCGATCGGCCGACGTTACCGCCGCCACGACGAGATCGGCACCCCGTTCTGCATCACCGTGGACTTCGACACGCTCGACGACCAGGCAGTCACCATCCGTGAGCGGGACACCATGTCGCAGGAGCGGGTGGCTATCGATCAGGTCGAGGGGTACCTCGCGCAGCGGCTCATCGGCTGCTAAGCCGGCGCTGGCACACTGGTCGGGTGAACAGATCCCGGTCCCCGCTGCGGGCGGTGTCCAGGGCCATCGGGTGGCTCCTGGTCATCGCACTGCTCCTGTGTCTCGTCGTCCCCGGCTTCATCGCGTTCCGTGTGTGGCACGTTGCGCGGGTGGACGACCGCACGACGGCGGACGCGATCGTCGTCCTGGGCGCGGCCCAGTACGACGGTGTCCCCACCCCGGTCTTCCAGTCCCGACTCGAGCACGCCGCCACCCTGTACGAGGAGGGTGTCGCACCCCAGATCATCACGGTCGGCGGTAACCAGCCGGGGGACCGCTTCACGGAGGCCGGTGCGGGTCGCGCGTACCTGACCGAGCTCGGGGTGCCACCCACCGCGATCCTGGCGGTCGAGACCGGCACCAACACGGTCGGCAGTCTGGACGCCGTGGCGCTGACGGTCCGCGACCAGGGAGGTGGGTCCGTGGTGCTGGTCAGCGATCCCACCCATTCGTACCGATCGCGGATGATGGCCCGGGACGCCGGTCTGGACGCGTGGACCTCGCCGACCAGGCAGGGGCCCGCGGTGTGGACCCGGGAGAACCAGATCCTGAGCATCATCAGGGAGACCGGCGCGGTGCTCTGGTACCAGTACCACCGGATCGTCGGCACCGACGTGGACTTCCCCGGCTGATCCGCCGATAACACCGGACCGGCCCGGCCGGGACCGACGACGACGGGGCGCACTCGCCCGACAGGAGACGCGCATGACGGGGTACGCGTACGACGCTGCAGACGCCGAGCGCCGGGTTGGTGAGGGGCCCGGCCGGGCGCAGGGGACGGCGAGTGAGCGCAGCCCGTTCGAACGGGATCGCGCCCGTGTCCTGCACTCGGCGGCCCTGCGGCGTCTCGCCGACAAGACGCAGGTGGTAGGACCCGGGGACGGTGACACCCCACGGACACGCCTCACGCACTCGCTCGAGGTCGCGCAGATCTCCCGCAGCATCGCCGCCGGGCTGGGCTGCGATCCCGACCTCGCCGACCTGGCGGGATTGAGCCACGACATCGGGCATCCGCCCTACGGCCACAACGGTGAGCGTGCCCTGGACGAGGTCGCCAGAGGCTTCGGGGGCTACGAGGGAAACGCCCAGACCGTGCGGATCCTGACGCGACTGGAACCCAAGGTCGTCGACGCGGACGGTCGCGGGGTCGGGCTCAACCTCACCCGTGCCGCGCTGGACGCCGCCACCAAGTACCCGTGGCTGCCGCGAGAGGGCACCACCAAGTTCGGCGCCTACCCCGATGACGCGGAAACACTCGCCTGGATCCGCGAGGGTGCGCCCGGGGACACACGGTGCCTGGAGGCACAGATCATGGACTTCTCCGACGACGTGGCCTACTCGGTCCACGACGTGGAGGACGCGATCGTGGCCGGCAGGCTGGACCTGCGGTCGCTGACCGACCCGTCGGAGGTCTCGGCACTGGCCGAACTGGGCGCGCGGGAGTTCCGCGGGCCCGACGCGGACCAACTGCGCGAGGCGGGCGGACGGCTCGGCGCGCTCGACGCCGTCCGCGCCGTGCAGCCCTTCGAGGACACCTTCGCCGGAGCGGTCGCCCTCAAGGCCCTCACCAGCCAGCTGGTCGGGCGGTTCGTCATGCCCGCCATCCACACCACCCGCGAGGTGCACGGCGAGGTGCCTCACGGGCGGTACAGCGCCGACCTCGAGGTGCCGGTCCACGTGGAGGCCGAGGTGGTGATGCTCAAGACCATGGCCGTGCGGTACGTCATGAGCGACCCGGGGCACCGGGCCCGTCAGGACCGTCAGCGCGATCGCATCCACCGGGTGGCCGAGTACCTGGCCCACTCGGCGCCGGCCGGACTCGACGCGGTACTCCGACCGCTGTGGGACGCGGCGCCGGACGACGCGGCGCGGATGCGCGTGATCGTGGACCAGGTGGCCCTGTACACCGAGAGCCGGCTTGAGCGAATCGACCGGGCGAGCGCCGGGATCCAGGCGGCCTGGGGCTGAGTCCCGCCCGGTTGTCCCGCCTGTTCGCCTGCGCGGAGAACCACGTCCGGACCACCAGCACTTCGATGCTCGCCGTTGACGAGCCGTTGGACTCAATCTGTTGCGTGCCAGGTCAGGCGTTCAGTGCTCCACACGCGCGCCGATCTCGCAGAGCTTGGCGTCCGACCCGAGTGCGTCCAGTTGAGCTCGGAGGTCGGCGACACGCTGCTCAGCCTGGGAGATGAGCATGTCGGCGACACGATTCCAGTCCTCGGGCTCCGGCGTCGCGGGCAGCGGGCCGAGCAGTTCCGCGATTTCCCGGACGGTCAGACCGACGCGCTGGGCCAGCTTGGCGATCTGGATGCGGCAGGCGGCGGACTCGTCGAAGCGACGTTGATTGCTCGCGGTGCGGACCGCGTTGATCACGCCGTGGTTGTCGTAGAACCGCACGGCCGACGGCGCAACTCCGCTACGTGCGGCGACGTCACCAACGGTGATCAAGCCCGTGGCAGACGCTTCAGAACCGGCAGTCGGTTGAGATGCAGTGAACGTCATGGTTCTCACCTTCGGGTACGACCGGGCCTTGACTTCAACATATGTTCAACCCTCAGTGTGGTGGACATGACCACGCAGACACCACCGAACAGCGAGCATTTCGTCAACCCCACGCGCGGCCCGACACGGGTCGCAGTGGTCTCCTCCAGCGTCCGCGACGGACGGGTGGGCCCGACCATCGCCGACTGGGTCGTCACCACCCTCGAGCGCAGCAGTGGCATCGAGGCCGACGTGATCGACCTTGCTCAGATCACCTTGCCCGACGACAGTCAGCTCTACCCCGGCGGCGGGCCCAGGAGCGAGGTAGCCGCGCGCATTGACGCCGCAGAGGCGTTCGTGTTCGTCACCCCCGAGTACAACCACTCGTATCCCGCATCGCTCAAGCGGCTCATCGACTGGCACTACGGCGAATGGAAGCTCAAGCCCGCCACCATCGTGGCCTACGGAGTCCAGGGTGGGTACTCCGCCATCGAGCACCTGCGAGGAGTGCTGGCAGAGCTGAACATGGTCACCACCCGGCGATGCCTGGGCCTGCCGGCCCCGTGGCAACACCTGGACGACGCCAGCCGCTTCGCCCCTGATGAGTCCGTGACCGAGCGGCTGAAGGTCACCCTGGCCGAGCTGGAGTGGTGGGCCGGCGTACTCACCGACGCCCGTTCGGACCGCCCGTTCCCGAACTGATCGCGGCCGCCCGGCCGTGATCCGATCAACCCGAGGAGGAAAGGTCCCCATGACCGGTTCACAGAAGCACAGCCCATTCATTCTGATCAATACGTTCACCCCTGTCGAAGGCGGTATCGACGCGCTTGCTGCCTTTCAGATCGACGAAATGCAGGACATGAGAGCGGAGGCAGCCTCCCACGGCTGGCGTGGCAACGAGGTCTATCGAACCCGGGATGGAGCCAGTCTGATCGTGGTCACACGGTTCCGGTCCGCGGAAGCCAAGGAATCATGGGTGGAGACAGATCGATTCCGGCGACACGTCGAAGGGATAGCACCGCTGATCAAAGGCGTTGTGTCCGTCCCGGTGGCACTCATCGCCACCCATAGCGGAAGCGGCGACGCCGACTGAGCGCGACAGGTCCGTCCGCGAACGCACGGGCACGAGAGGCCACCTGGCGTTGACAGGTCGAGCGACGAGCTCCCGGTCAGCTCACCGCCCGGGTGAGGTCGCCAACCAGCTCCTCGATGCCGAGCGCGCCGATGGACCCGCCGGGGGAGAACCCGGTTCGCACCACCACGAGGTCGGCGGACGGGACCACCACGATGTATTGCCCGTCGTGGCCCGAGGCCCAGTAGGCGTCCGAGGGTATGCCGGGCAGGCGCAGTGGGGAACCGTCGCCGGCATCGTTGAGCCACCACTGCGCGCCGTAGGGTTCGGGCTCTCCGCCGGCCGGGACGACGCTCGTCGCGTACTCCATCCATCCCGCCGGGAGCAGTTGGCGACCGTCCACCTCGCCGTCATCCAGCGTGAACTGTCCGAACCGCGCCCAGTCCCGCGGCGTGGCCCACAGGTAGGAGCTGCACACCGACCGGCCGGAGGCGTCGGCCTCGAGGACCGCACTGGTCATCCCGAGCGGGCCGAACAGTAGGCGGTCGGCCATCTCGGGCCCGAGGCCGGTGCGCTCGTGCAACAGGTCGCACACGATGTTGGTCGTGCCCGACGAGTACTGGCGGAAGGTCCCGGGTTCGTGTGCGAGCGGTTGGGCAGCGGCGAACGCGGCCATATCGGGCTCGGAGAAGAGCATCTCGGTGATGGGAGTTCCCAGGTCGTAGTCCTCGTCCCACTCGAGCCCGGAGGTCATGCGCAGCAGGTTGTCGAGAGAGATGCGCGCTCGCTCGTCGGTCCACTCGGAGCGCAGGGCGGTGCTCCCGGGATCGAGGTCGGCATCCGGGAACTCGATCTGCGCCCGGCCCACCAGCGTGGCAGCCACGCTCTTGGCCATGGACCACCCGAGCTGCCGGGTGTCCGGCCCGAAGCCGTCGGCGTACCACTCGTCCAGTACCTCGCCCCGGTGGACCGCGACGATTCCGCGCGTGCCCTCCTGCCCGGCGGCCTGGTCGAGTGCGGCGCCGACCTCGGCCGGGACATCGGTGGCCTGCGGCAGGCGGATGCCCTCGGCGCCGCCGTCCTCCGC
>NZ_JAALEE010000490.1:0-2684 GCF_014145265.1 Dietzia sp. CW19
GGTCCCGCCGGTGTCGGGCGAGCACCTGGGCCGCGCGCGCGGTGTTCTCCACGTCCGGCCCGTGCCCGGGGACACCCACGACGCCGTCGGCGCGGGCGGCCAGCAGGTCGAGGCTCTCCAGGTAGTCGCCCAGATCGCCGTCGGTCGAGTCCAGGACCGTCGAATCGCGGCCCAGGATCGTGTCGCCGAGTACCACGCAGTCCGCCGGCGCGGTGAACCCCGCACCCGCGGGACGCACCTCGAGGCTGATCGAGTCCGCGGTGTGCCCCGGAGTGGCCAGCACGATGATGTCCAGCCCGGCGGCGTGGATCTCCTCGCCGTCGACCAGTGGCCCGGCGTCGCGGCAGTACCGCTCCCCGACCGCTCGGACCGGCGCGCCGGTCAGCGCGCGGAGGTGGTCGATCCCGTCGGTGTGGTCCCCGTGGCGATGGGTGACGACGACGAGCTCGATCTCCCCCACGATGGCGGCGATCCGCTCGGCGTGCGCGCGATCGTCCGGCCCGGGATCCACCACCACGGCGGTGGGCGATCCCGGGGCCCGCAGCACGACCGTGTTGGTCCCCTCGAAGGTCATCTCCGAGGGGTTGTCGCAGAGGATCACCCCGGCCAGGTCGGTGACGGGGCGCAGCGTCTCGTACGCGGGGAACGTGATCGGGGCCAGACCGCCGGACGTCGCCATGGTCCGTCCCTAACCCTCGACCTCGACCTCGACGATGAGCTCGACCTCGACGGGGGCGTCGAGCGGCAGCTCCGACACCCCGACGGCGGAGCGTGCGTGGACGCCGGCGTCGCCGAAGACCTCACCCAGCAGGTCCGAGGCGCCGTTGATCACCGCGGGCTGGGCGTTGAAGCCCGGCGCCGAGGCGACGAACCCGACGACCTTGACGATCCGCACGACGGAGTCGATGCCCACCAGGCCGTCGACCGCGGCGAGCGCGTTGAGGGCGCAGGTCCGGGCGAGACCGGCGGCGACCTCCGGACTGACCGCGGCTCCGACCTTGCCCGTCGCGGCGAGGGCGCCGTCGACCATCGGCAGCTGACCGGAGGTGTAGACGTACGCCCCCGTCCGCACGGCGGGGACGTAGTTGGCCAGCGGGGGGACCACGGTCGGCAGCTCGATCCCCAGCTGCTCCAGCTTTCGGGTCCAGTAGCCGCCGCCCTCGCCCTCCGACATCAGAGCCGGCGCTTGAGGTAGGCGACGTGCTGCTCGCCGGTGGGCCCGGGCAGCACGGACACGAGCTCCCAACCGTCACTGCCCCACTGGTCGAGGATCTGCTTGGTGGCGTGGGTGAGCAGCGGGACGGTCGCGTACTCGAACCGGGCTGCGGAGGTGGATTCGCTCATGCCCCCACTCTAGGGAAGTCGAGAGCAGCCCGCGCGCTCTGGTGGAACCGCTTAGTGTGGAACGCATGCCGTCCACCGACAATCCAGGAACGCAGGCGACTCGAACTCAGGGGACACAGTCGACGAGGGCGACCATCGCCGACCAGCTGTCCACCGGCTGGTCCGACTCCTCCGCCCGCGCAGACCTCCACTACGTCTCCGGGAAGGGGGGAACGGGCAAGACCACGGTCGCCACCTCGCTCGCGCTGGCACTGGCCTCCACCGGCAAGCGTGTGTTGCTGGTCGAGGTGGAGGAGCGCCAGGGAATCTCCCGGATCTTCGACCGCGCCCCGCTGCCGTACCGCGAGGAGCTCGTGGCCCGGGTGGACGGTGGCGGCAAGGTGTTCGCGCTGGCCATCGACATCGAGGCCGCGATGCTCGACTACCTCGACACCTTCTACCACCTCGGGGTGGTGGGCAAGGTGATGAAGTCGGTGGGCGCGATCGAGTTCGCGACCACCATCGCCCCCGGCCTCAAGGACGTGCTCCTGACCGGAAAGATCTACGAGGTCGTCACGCGCCAGCACGCCAAGAAGGAGGTCGTGTACGACGCCGTGGTGGTGGACGCCCCGCCCACGGGCCGAATCGGCAAGTTCCTCGACGTGACCACCGCGATGGCCGACCTGGCCGCCGGTGGCCCCATCCGCCGGCAGGCCGATGCCGTCTCCGAGCTGGTCCACTCCCCGCAGACGGTCGTCCACCTGGTCACCCTGCTCGAGTCGCTGCCGGTCCAGGAGACCATCGAGGCGATCGAGGAGCTGCGTTCGCACGACCTGCGGGTCGGCCAGGTGATCATCAACCGGGCCGAGACCAGGCACCTCGACGACGCCGCGCTCCAGCGGATCGCCGAGGAGGACATCGATGCGGAGGCGGTGCTGGCCGGGCTCGAGGAGACCGGTGTGGAGCTCGACGACGAGGGCCTGCAGGGGCTCCTGGTGGAGGCCATCGAACACGCCCGCGTCGCCCGCGGCCAGCTCGCGGCCGGCGAGACCCTGACCTCGTCCGGCTGCCCGACCCTCGTGCTGCCGGCCCTGCCCAACGGCGTCGAGGTCGCCGACCTGTACGACCTCGCCTCCGCCCTCGCCGATCAGGGAGTGCACTGACATGACTCGTCGTCTCGACATCACCGGAATGCTCACCGACCCCGCGACCCGTGTCGTGGTCTGCACCGGCGCCGGCGGCGTGGGCAAGACCACCACCGCCGCCGCGGTGGCCCTGCGCGCGGCCGAGCTCGGCCGCGACACCGTGGTGCTCACCATCGACCCGGCCCGGCGCCTCGCGCAGGCGCTGGGCATCGACAA
>NZ_JAALEE010000490.1:2741-3754 GCF_014145265.1 Dietzia sp. CW19
TCTCCAACGAGCCGTCCCGGGTGGACCTGGGACCCGAGCACGCGGATTCGGACGGGTCGCTGCACGCGATGATGCTCGACATGCGTCGCACGTTCGACGAGCTGGTCACCGCCAACACCACGCCCGAGAAGGCGCAGTCCATCCTGGACAACCACTTCTACAAGACCATGGTCACCTCCTTCGCCGGCACGCAGGAGTACATGGCCATGGAGAAGCTGGGCCAGTTGCTCGACGACTCGACGTGGGACCTCGTCGTCGTCGACACCCCTCCCTCCCGCAACGCCCTCGACTTCCTCGACGCCCCGCGCCGACTGGGCGCGTTCATGGACAGCCGTCTCATGCGGGTGTTCGCGGCGCCCGGTCGCGGGGTCGGCCGGTTGATGACCGGCGCCATGAGCACGGCGATGCGGGGGGTCTCGGCCGTCGTCGGCTCGTCCATGCTCAAGGACGCCTCCGAGATGGTCGTGGCGCTGGACTCCACGTTCGGTGGATTCGCCACCCGGGCCTCGCGCACCCAGGCGATCCTGCGCCGCAAGGGCACCGAGTTCCTGGTGGTCTCGTCCGCGGAACGTCCCGCCCTGCGCGAGGCCGCGTTCTTCGCCGAGCGGCTCTCGGAGGAGGAGATGCCGCTCGCGGGGGTCGTGATCAACCGCACCCACCCTCGGCTGACCGACCTCACGGCCGAGCAGGCGTGTGCTGCGGCCGACCGGTTGGCGGGGAACCCGGAGGCCGAGGCGGTGCTGCGGATCCATGCCGACCGGGCCGGCACGGCCAAGCAGGAGGTCCGCCTGCTGGAGTCGTTCACCGACACCCATCCGGACGTGCGGATCGTGGGCGTGCCGTCGTTGCCGTTCGAGATCTCCAACCTGGAGGCCCTGCGCTCGGTCGGCGACCAGCTCTGTGGGTGACCCGCTGTCCCGGCGACCAGCTCTGCGGGTGACCAGAGCGGCCGGACGGTCATCCGGGTGACCGGACCCGGTGATACGACGCGACCCGCGGCGGGAGCCGCGGGA
>NZ_JAALEE010000490.1:3807-10318 GCF_014145265.1 Dietzia sp. CW19
GGGGTACGGGGCCGATCAGGTGACGTCAGTAGATGACGGTGTGCCGCTCGATCTGCTGGGCGAAGAAGTCGGCCCAGGACCGTACCTCGGGATGCTGCTTGAGCAGAGCGCGGCGCTGACGCTCGGTCATCCCGCCCCAGACCCCGAACTCGACGCGGTTGTCCAACGCGTCGGCCCGGCACTGCAGGAGGACCGGGCAGTGGCGACAGATGGAGGCCGCCTTGCGCTGCGCGGCGCCGCGGACGAAGAGCTCGTCCGGGTCGATGTCCTTACACCGGGCCTGGGCGACCCATTCCTGGCGCCCCTCCCCGATGATCGTCTCCTCGGACCCGAGGGGATTGCTTGAACCGGGGCGGACCCCGGCGTCGTCGGTGCGGGAGGTCCCGGGAAGGGTGGCCGTCATCGATGTACCCCTGTCTGTGTGGAGTCGCGGACGGGTTGCCGTACACGCCTCCGGCCTTCTGGACCCACCCGGCGCGGCGGGCCCACGGTGTCCACGGGAGCCTCTCGGCCGTGAGTGCCGTCGGACCACGACATCATCCGGGTTCGAAACGTCCCGCGTTCCCTCATATTGTTACCGTAGTCACACAACAGAAGTAAAGAGTCGTGTGCTGCGGACGCCTCACGGGGTGGCGGGACAGGGGTGTTCACGTACTCTGGCCCCGTGTCGGCTATGAGTTCGCTGGGAAAGCTGGTCGCGACCTGTGTCGCGGCCGGGGTGGTGGCGGCCGGGTCCTTGTTCCCGATCGCCGGGGCGGCGGGGCTGGCCTCCAACAAGATGGCGGACTCGCTGTCCGGGACCTCGGCGGACCTGATCAAGGGCGATCTCCCGTCGATCTCCACGGTCACCGACTCCGAGGGGACGCCCATCGCCTGGTTGTACGACCAGCAGCGGGTGGTGGTCCCGAGCGAGGAGATCTCGCAGAACATGAAGCTGGCGATCATCGCGATCGAGGACCGCCGGTTCGCCGACCACAACGGTGTGGACTGGCGGGGCACGATCCGCGCGGCGCTCACCAACGCCACGTCCGGGGACGTGCAGCAGGGCGCCTCGACCATCGACCAGCAGCTGGTCAAGAACTACCAGTTCCTCGTCTCCGCGGAGAACGACGCGGAACGCCGCGCGGCCGTGGAGACCACCCCGGCGCGCAAGATCAAAGAGATCAGGATGGCGCTCACGCTGGACAGCGAGATGAGCAAGGACGACATCCTCAGCAAGTACCTCAACCTGATCTCGTTCGGCAACGGGTCGTTCGGGGTCCAGACCGCGGCCCAGACCTACTTCGGCGTCGACGCCTCGGACCTCTCCGTGCCGCAGTCCGCCATGCTCGCGGGGATGATCCAGTCCACCAGCATGTTCAACCCGTACACCAACCCCGAGGACACCAAGAACCGCCGCGACACCGTCATCGACACCATGGTCCAGACCGGCGCGATCACGCCGGCCGAGGGCGCGGCCTACGCGGCCGAACCCCTCGGTGTGTTGGAGCGCCCCAACTCGCTTCCCCGTGGCTGCATCACCGCCGGTGACCGCGGGTTCTTCTGCGACTACGTGCTGGACTACCTGGACCAGAACGGCCTGAGCCGGGAGATGGTCCAGGAGGGCGGGTACACCATCCGCACCACCCTCGACCCGACCGTCCACGACTCGGTGCAGCGGTCGCTCAACACCTACGGCAATCCGACGGGCCAGGGCGTGGCCGAGGTCATGAGCGTCGTGCGCCCCGGCCGGGAGTCCCACAAGGTCGTGGCGATCGCCTCGAGCCGCCAGTACGGCCTGGAACTGGGCGACAGCCAGACCGTCCAGCCGCAGCCGTTCTCGCTGGTCGGCGACGGCGGGGGGTCGGTGTTCAAGGTCTTCACGGTGGCCGCGGCCATGGAGAAGGGCATGGGCACCAACACCAGCCTGGCCGTCCCCCGCCGCGTCCAGGTCTCGGGCCTGGGCTCCGGCGGCGCGCGCGGGTGCCCGCCCGCCCAGTACTGCGTGGAGAACGCCGGGTCGTACCCGAGTTCCCTGTCCGTCGCGGACGCGCTCGCGCAGTCGCCCAACACGACCTTCGTGAACCTCATCAAGGACGTGGGGGTCGCCCCCACCGTGGACATGGCGGTGCGGCTCGGTATGCGGTCGTACGACCGCAAGGGGACCGCGGCGGACGGCGACTCGATCGCCGGGTTCATCAAGAAGAACAACCTCGGGTCGTTCACCCTCGGGCCCACGGCCGTCAACGCGCTGGAACTGTCCAACGTCGGCGCCACCCTCGCCTCCGGCGGGATGTGGTGCCCGCCGAGCCCCGTCGAGTCGATCACCGACCGCACCGGCAAGCCGGTCGAGCTGAGCGAGCCGGGGTGTGAGCAGGTGGTCGAGCCGGGGCTGGCGGACACGCTCTCGGTGGCCCTGTCCAAGGACCACGTGGGGGCCGGCACCGCCGCGGGCGCCGCGGGTGCCGCGGGGTGGAGCCTCCCCATGTCGGGCAAGACGGGGACGACCGAGGCCAACCGCTCCTCCGCGTTCCTCGGCTTCACCAACCACTACTCCGCCGCCGTCTACGCCTTCAACGACGGCACCACCACCAGCGAGCTGTGCACCAGCCCGCTGCGGCAGTGCTCGTACGGCAACCTCTTCGGCGGTCTCGAGCCGGCCAACACCTGGTTCTCCGCGTTCGCCCCGATCGCCCAGATCTACGGCCCGGTCCAGCTGCCCGCGCCGGATCCCGCGTTCCAGGCGGGCACCAGCGGGGCGGGGACACCCGATGTCGAGGGGATGAGCCAGTCGGCGGCCACCTCCCTGCTCACCGGAGCCGGATTCGTCGTCAACACCCAGTTCGTGTCCGGCACCGGACGCCCCTACGGGACGGTCGTGGGACTCGACGGCGGGACCGGCATCCCCGGATCCCAGATCACCCTCCGCGTCTCCGACGGTTCGGGCGGCGGTGGCGGTGCCGCGGCGCGGGGCACCGACGGCCAGGGCGCGTCCGGACCGGGGGCCGCGATCGGCGACGAGCCCGTCGTCCTCAACGTCCCCGGGCTCGCACCCATCACCATCTCGCCCCCGAGGTAGTCGCCGCGGCCGGGGAGGGTTCCCGCAACCGCCGGTAGAGTGAAACGATGCAACGCCCCTCACGTCGGCCCCAGAGCACCCCGTCGAGTCCCTCCGCCCGCGCGGCGGCCGTCCTCGCGGGGGCGGTCGTGGCCGGGACCGTCTACGCCTCGGGGTGGGAGCGCAACGCGTTCACCGTCCGACGCCACTCGCTCCCCCTGCTCGCGCCGGGGTCGGAGCCCCTCAAGATCCTGCACATCTCGGATCTGCACATGATGCCCGGCCAGAAGCGCAAGCAGGACTTCCTGGCGGCACTGGCGCGGCTGGAGCCGGACCTGGTGCTCAACACCGGCGACAACCTGTCGGACGTGCGCGCGGTGCCGTCGGTCGTGCAGGCGCTCGGCCCGCTGCTCGGCCGGCCCGGGGCGTTCGTCTTCGGCTCCAACGACTACTACGCCCCGGTGCCCAAGAACCCCCTGTCCTACCTCGGGATCGGCCGGAAGAAGCACTCGTCCGTCCCGCTGCCGTGGCGCGACCTCAAGGCGGCGTTCTCCGAGCGGGGCTGGGTGGACGCCACCCACCGGCGTGCGGAGATCGTCGTGGACGGCCGGCGCGTCCTGGTGGCGGGCGTCGACGACCCCCACATCGGTCGCGACCGCTACAGCGAGATCGAGGGACCCGCCGGGCCGGCGTTCGACCTGCGGATCGGGCTGGTCCACTCCCCGGAGCCCCGGGTACTGGACCGTTTCGACGCCGACGGGTACGACCTCGCGGTGGCGGGCCACACCCACGGCGGACAGCTCTGCCTGCCCACGGGGGCGATCGTCACCAACTGCGGCATCGACCGCTCGCGGGCGCAGGGCCTGTCCGCGTGGGGCCGGAACCTGGTCCTGCACGTGTCCGCCGGACTCGGGACCTCGCCGTACGTGCCGGTCCGGACGTTCTGCAGGCCCGAGGCCACACTTCTCGAGCTGGTCGCCGGACCCGGCGGTGGCGGAGACGACGCGACGGTGCCGGAGACGCCGCTGCGCGAACGGGTGCCGCTGCCGGCCTGACCCGGTTTCGCGAATCACCCCGGTTTCGCGAATCACCCGGGGGGCGCTAGAGTATCCCTCGTTGTCACCGGGGTGTGGCGCAGCTTGGTAGCGCGCTTCGTTCGGGACGAAGAGGTCGTGGGTTCGAATCCCGCCACCCCGACAATGCGAGGTCCCGGGCCGTTCACGGTCCGGGACCTCGGTCATTTGCGTCCCCTGACGGTCCGATTCCGGCCGCGCTACCGGTGCACTTCGGCGTGGACGATCCGTAGAGTCGTGTCATGACCTCCCAGACCGACGTCCAGAACGCCGCGGCCCCGGGGGCGGCAGCCCCCCAGACGACCCACACGGGCCATCCCCACTACGGCCGCATCACCACCACCGGTCAGGGGGACCCCGCCCTCGCCGCCGGGCTCCAGAAGGTCCTCGACGGCCGCTGGGCGGACGCGCGCCGGATGACGCGGGAGGCCATGACCCCGGACATGCTCAACCCGATCGGGGTCACGATGGAGGAGCACCGCGCCCATGTGCTCGACCAGATGAGGCGCCTGGCCGACTCGGGCATGCCCGGGCTGGGGTTCCGCACCGAGGACGGCGGCACCGGGGACACCGGTGGGGCGCTGACCTCCTTCGAGATGCTCGGCCACCTCGATCTGTCCCTCATGGTCAAGGCCGGCGTCCAGTGGGGCCTGTTCGGCGGGGCCATCGCCAATCTCGGCGACGACGAGACCCGCGGGAAGTACCTCCCGGGGGTCATGAACCTCGACCTCATGGGCTGCTTCGCCATGACCGAGCTCGGCGGCGGGTCGGATGTGCAGAACCTCGAGACCACCGCCACCTTCGACCCGGAGACCGACGAGTTCGTCGTCCACTCCCCCACTCCGAGTTCCGAGAAGTGGTACATCGGCAACGCGGCCCGCGACGGGTCCATGGCCGCGGTGTTCGCGCAGCTCATCACCCACGCCGAGAGCGGTGAGGAGCTCCGCCACGGGGTCCACTGCCTGTTGGTGCCGATCCGTGACGAGGACGGGAACGACCTGCCGGGGGTCAGGACGACCGACCACGGGCACAAGGGCGGACTGCTCGGCGTGGACAACGGCAAGATCATGTTCGACCACGTGCGTGTCCCCCGTGAGGCGCTCCTCGACCGGTTCGGTGCGGTGGACGCCGACGGACAGTACTCGTCGCCCATCGACTCCGTCGGTGCCCGCTTCTTCACCATGCTCGGCACGCTGATCCGCGGCCGGGTCTCGGTGGGTGCGGCCGCCGGTGCCGCGGCCCGGACCTCACTCGCGCTTGCGGTGCGGTATTCGCTGATCCGCCGCCAGTTCGACCACCCCGCGACGGGCAAGGGCATCCCGCTGCTCGAGTACCGCGAGCACCAGCGTCGTCTGATGCCGCGGGTGGCCCGCGCGTACGCCTACGCGTGCGCCCAGAACGCGATCGTCGCCGAGCTCCACGACTTCGAGAAGAACCCGGAGGCGTTCGACGCCGAGCGGCGCCGCGAGATGGAGTCCCACGCCGCGGGGATCAAGGCCACCGTGACGGGCTTCGCCAACGACACCATCATCGAGGCCCGTCTGGCCTGCGGTGGGGCCGGGTACATGGCCGAGAACCTGCTCACCGAGATGCGCGGGGACTGCGACGTCTTCTCGACGTTCGAGGGCGACAACGTGGTGCTGACGCAGTTGGTGGCCAAAGAGCTGCTCGGCGCCTACGCCGCGGAGTTCGGGGACATGGACCAGCGCGAGACCGTGGCCTTCGCCCTCACCACCGCGGTGGACGTGGTGCAGGAGAAGGCCCGGGCGTCGACGCTGTGGCAGAAGCTCATCGACACGGTGACGGACCGGGAGAACACGGACCTGCTCGACCGCGGCAACCAGCTGGAACTGCTGGTGGACCGTGAGGAGCACCTGTTGGAGACGGTCGCCCGCCGCCTGCGCAAGGCCCAGGGCGAGGACGGCTCGGCGGCGTTCAAGGTGTTCAACTCGGCGCAGGACCACATGCTGCAGGCCGGGCGCGCGCACATGGACAGCTGGGTGTTCGCCCGCTTCGCCGAGGCCGTGGACGCCTGCGAGGACCCCGAGGCCAAGGAGGTCCTGGGAACGCTGTGCGACCTCTACGTCCTGGACATCGTGGACCGCGACAAGGGGTGGTTCCTCGAGCACAACCGCCTGACGACCGAGCGCACCAAGGCCGCGACCGCCGCCCGCAACCGCCTGTGCACCAAGCTCGCGGGCAAGGCGCGGACCCTGGTGGACGCCTTCGCGATCCCCGAGTTCGTCTTCGACGTCCCGATGCTCACCGACGGCGGGGTGGACGCCCCCATCGAGACCACGTCGGGAGCCGACGAGCGCGGTTGACGGGCCGCTGACCGCAGATCCCGGCCGCCACCGCGGCGCACAGGGCCACCGCGGCCAGCACCGCGGCGGCCGTCCAC